>CAZEJA010000034.1:0-13201 GCA_964512215.1 uncultured Planctomycetaceae bacterium | reverse complement strand
CAGAGGGAAGAACCAACAAATGTCGAATACCGAATAGCGAATGCCGAATGTCGAAGTGAAGACACAACGCCTCTGCGAGGGAGTGTCCCTTCTTCTCTCCCTTCGATATTCGTTATTCGATATTCGCTATTCGATATTTCCGCTTCTTCTTTTCCCCTCTGTCCCTCTGTTCCTCTGTGTCGCCGCAGTTCTCTTTCTACACGTCGAAGATCTTTCCCGGATTCAGCACGTTGTTGGGGTCCAACGCCCGCTTGACGGCCCGCAGCATCTCCAGGTAGGTCTCGGAGACGACGGTCGTCATGTAGTCCTTCCGCTTGTGCCCGATGCCGTGCTCGCCGGACAGTCGCCCGCCCAGTGTCGCCGTCAACTCGTACAACTCCACCTGCATCTTCGGGGCGACCTCGTACCAGTGCTCCAGCGTCCAGTCGGGGTCCTTAATGAGGCGGGCGTGGATGTTGCCGTCGCCCGCGTGTCCGAAACACACCGGCCGCACGCCGTAGCGCTCCGCCAACTCGCCGATGCCGCCGACGAGTTCCGGAATCGCCGCCGGGGGCACGACGATGTCCTCGTTGTTCTGGTGATGCGAGATCAGGCTGCAAGCCTCGGCGATGTTCCGCCGCACCTTCCAGATGCGCTCCGACGTGGTGAAGTTATCGGCGACGTACACTTCCTGGGCGCCCGCGTCGAGGCACCATTCCCCGATCGCCTCATACTCCCGTTCCACCTGCGACGGGTCCGATCCGTCGATCGTGATCAGCAGCATCGCCCCCGCCTGCTGGTAGGGGATCGTCTCGTTGAGGTACTCGCACGCCGCCTGCACGGAGTTGCGGTCCATGAACTCGATCGCCGTCGGCACGATGCCGCTGGAAGTCTGAATCTTCGGCACAGCGGAGATCGCCTGCTCCGCCGTCTCGAACAGGCACAGCAGATCGACCGACGCGGTCGGCTGGGGGATGAGCTTGAGGATGATCTTCGTGAAGATCCCCAGCGTGCCCTCCGAGCCGACCATGAGCTGGATCATGTTGTAGCCGGTCACGTCCTTGATGAGTTTGCCGCCCAGTTCGACGATCTCGCCGGCGGGCGTAACCACTTCCAGGCCCAGCACATAGCGGGCCGTCACGCCGTACTTGATCGCCTTGCCGCCCCCGGCGTTCTCCGCGACGTTGCCTCCGACGTAGCACGTCTCAAGGCTCATCGGGTAGCCCGCGTAGAACAAGCCTTCCGAGGCGACGGCTTCGTTGATCTCGCTGGTGACCACGCCGGGTTCGACGACGACCATCATATTGGCGGCGTCGATCTCCAGGATGCGGTTCATCCGGTCGACCAGCAGGACGATGCCGCCGAAGACGGGCACGGCCCCGCCGGACAGGCCCGAGCCCGCGCCGCGCGGCGTGACGGGGATCCGCTCGCGGTTGGCGAGCTTCATGATCTTCGCGATCTGGTCGACCGATTCGGGACGCACCACGCACTCGGGCATGCGGGCGTACTTCGTTTCGGGAATCTCGTCGTGCGAGTAAGGCTCGAGCTTCTCGGGGTCGCCGTGGATCACGTACGAGTCGCCGACGATCGCAGCGAGCTGCTCGACGATCTGCGGCGTGACCGGGTTGAAGTCGGTGGGGGCGCTCATGACGTTTCGCCTTGTCTGACGGCGGCGAGTTTCTCGGTGAGAACCGGCAGGACCTCGAAGAGATCCGCGACGATGCCGAAGTCCGCGACGCGGAACAGTTGGGCTTCGGGATCGCTGTTGATCGCGACGATGGTCTCGGCCGTCTGCATGCCCGCGAGGTGCTGGATGCTGCCGGATGCGCCGACGCCGACGTAGAGCTTGGGCGTCACCGTCTTGCCGGACAGGCCGATCTGGTGCGGGTAGCTCAGCCAGCCGCGATCGACCACGTCGCGCGTCGCGCCCAGCGCCGCGTCGAGCGCGTCGGCCAGCGCCTGCACGAGCGGGACGTTCTCCGCCTTCTTGATGCCTCGACCGGCCGCTACAACGGCGTCGGCGTCGGCGAGGGCGTACTCTTCCGTGTCGGGCACGAAGTCGACCCGCCGCACGCGGCCGCCCAGCAGGTCCGCGGGGGCTTCGAGGCGGACGATCTCGCCGGTTCGCCCGTCCTCAGCGGGGGCGGGGCGAGTCGACCGCGGGCGGACGGTCGCCATCTGCGGGCGGTGCGTCGGCGTCTTGATCGTCGCCAGGATGTTGCCCCCGATGGCCGGACGCGTCTGGAGCAGATTGCCCGTCTTGTCCTCGATGTCCAGCACCGTGCAGTCCGCCGTCAGCCCCGCGTTGGCGCGGATCGCGACGCAGGGCATCAGCGTCCGCCCCGTCGAGGTCGCTCCGGCGATGACGATCTCCGGGCGGTAGTCCTCGAGGAGCTTCAGCATGCACGCCGTGTACGGTTCGGGCAGGAAGTGATCGAGCTGCGGGGCCTCCATCGCAATGACGCGGTCGGCGCCACGGTCGATCAGGCCCCGCAGGTCGCCGTCGTCGATCTCACTGCCGAAAATGATCGCCGTCAGCGCCGCGCCGCGCTTGTCGGCCAGTTCGCGCCCGCGCGTGAGCAGCTCGTGGCTGATCCGCTGCACGCGGCCGGCCGACTGCTCGGCGAGAATCCAGACGCCTTCGTGCGCGGTCATATCAGCTCCCTGCCTTGCAGGAATTCCACGAGTTGACCGACCGCGCCAGACAGGGACGCCTCGTCGGTGGGGCGGAGCTTGGTGCATTCGCGGGCGACCGTCGGGCGGAAGATCTTCACCACCCGCGTCGGCGAGCCGTTGAGCCCGAGCTTGTCTATTTCGACATCGAGATCGGCGGCGCCCCAGGTAGGCAGATCGGTGCGGCGGGCCTTCTGCTTGCCGCGGAGCGTCGGCAGGCGCGGGTCGGCAACTTCCTTGACGACCGTCAGGACGGCCGGCAGGTCGACGTCCAGCACTTCGTAGCCTTCCTCCACCAATCGATGCACCCGACAGACGCCGCTGTCGATGCTGTCGACACGGCTGACGTACGTCACCGCGGGCAGGTCCAGGAAGGATGCGATCCCCGGGCCCACCTGCCCGGTGTCGCCGTCCGTCGCCCGCTCGCCGCAGACGATCAGGTCGGAGCCCCCGATCCGCCGGATCGCCGCGGCCAGCACGTAGCTGGTCGCCCACGTGTCGCTGCCCGCGAAGGCCTTGTCGCTCAGCAGCACGCCGCTGTCGCAGCCCATCGCGATGGCTTCCCGCAGGGCGGCCGCCGCCTTGGGCGGGCCCATCGAGACGGCGATCACTTCCCCGCCGTGCTCATCGCGGAGACGGATCGCGCTCTCGATCGCGTAGAGGTCCAGCGGATTGACGATGGCCTCCACGCCCTCGCGGATCATCGTGCCGGTCTGCTCGTCCATCGTGACGGCATTCGTTTCCGGCACCTGCTTGATGGGGACGACGATTCGCACCGCAACACTCCATCGCAGCCGCCACGGCCGCGCGAAGCCGCACTTGTACCCGTTTCCCCCGCGCGGGTCAAGCCTCGTGGCCCGTCCGCCGGCCGTTAAGAGGGCAGGACTCGGTAGACTTCGGGAACGAGGCCGGTTCGGGCGTGGTAGATGGCGCCGTAGAGCATGAACGACAGTCCGCTGAGCAGGTCGCCGGCAATGATTCCGATCATGAGCGGCTTGAGGCCCTGGTACGTTCTGCTGCCGCCCAGGCGAGCGACGGTGAACTTGATCAGCCAACCCACCAGGAAGGAGTGACATAGCACCCTGAAGCCCCAACTGGACCAGCCGAGAAAGAGGATCGGATGGATCGGCCATCGGGAGAACCGCAGGCGCATCACGCTGGCGACCAGGACGACGGCGAACCCGGCCCCGGCGGCCCAGAGGAACTTCGTCTGGGGTTTGGCGCGGACGATCCGATCCCACGCACTGTAGCCTTCCGACTGCTCCAGGCGGTTGGAGAGCTTCAGTTGTGACACGGCCCGGTCGGCGGCATCGAACGTGAAGCGGGGAACCATCTGGTTGGCGAAGTAGTCCCATCGGGGGCGGCCGTAGTTGTAGTTGGCCCACAGGACAACGGGCACGGCGATGCCGAGGCTCATCACGTAGATGCCCACGGCACCAAGCCCGAACCGGGACGGGCGGATGCGGTGCGGGTCGCACAGGCGGAGGGCATTGACCATGAAGGGCATGAGCGACTCGCGCGGGTCGATGACGAACACGCAGCAGACGATGCCGATGATCACAACCGCCTTTGGTCCCATCGCCTCGTACCCGAAGAATCCCACGAAGGCGGCCAGCGGGGCCCAGAGACTCTGCGGCAGGATGAGCCCGGACTCGGCCACGATGCGGGAAAGGACCAGGAACATCATCATGATCGCCAGCACGAGGACGACGGCAAAGGGGGCATTGAGTCCGAGACTCACGAGGATCAGCACCATGGCAGTCAGACTGAGCAGCAGGATACGACAGGCCCAGACGGCGTAGGACAGATTCTCCTTCCGCCTGCGGAACGTCAGAGCTTCCCTCAGTGTGTTCCAGTAGGTGCTGCGCCCCATGTAGAGCAGCAACAGCGCGAAGGCCACGTAGCTGCCGAACCGCTGCCAGGGGAAGACGCCGCCGGTCATGCGATTCTCGCTGAGGTCGACGCCGACGTTCAGGAGCGTTGCGGAGACGATCAGGAACAGGATCTGCGAGATACCGAGGGAGAAGCTGACGTCGGAGGCGAGCAGGAATGCGAATGCGACGGCAGTGGGATAAACGTGCACGTCGAAGACGCGGTTGGCCCCGGGCGTGCGAGCCAGTACGGGGTACTCGCGGAGAATGAACCGCAGGTCCAGGTACAAGGGGATCTCGATGCTCTCTGGATGCCACAGATGGATGTAGTTGACCACGTTGACCGCGGCGATGCTGATCAGGGCGATCCAGAAGATACGGTGGCGGAACACGGGTCCGAGTACGCGGTCGGGTTCCCGGTCGATCAAGGTGTTGGCGACCTCGGCGATCGGATAGCGCAGGCGTTCGAATTGCGACCACTGCCGGTGCACGACCAGGCTGAGACAGATCACGGCGATCGCACAGAGCAGTACGAGCGGCATCCACGCGGCCAGGGGCTTTCCCCAGGCGCTCCACGGCACGTCCGAGAAGGAAGATGTCGGTTGTGGTCCGCATGCCCGTGCGGAAGCCATCGGTGACGTCCGTGTCGTACCTTCCGTCGTTGGGCAGCAGGGCGGGAGGGCAGTACGCCAAGACCTGGTTCTTCTGCCAGCCGGGGCTGTGCTTGTTGAAGTAAGCGGGCAAGGTCAGGGCCGGGGGGAGCGTTCGCATGAGCCCCGCGCTGGGTACGCTGCAGGCGATGAGCATCATCGCGGCGGCCAGTCCGACTTCCGCCGGGCGAAACCGCCACGACGAGCGTACCACCGAGAGGACCGGGTTGACTGCGATCATCACCAGGACCAGCACGCCGAAAACGCTGATGGGCAGTTGTGTGCCGACCAGGAAGTCCAACTGGAGCGGGCCATCGTTGATATAGGTCACCCCCGCGATGAAGGCAGCCCCGATGAGGCCCAGAATGACGGCGCGGAACGTCACGGTCGGCGGTCTCCTTTCTCGCGTCTCGCGACGTTCTCATTGAACCCGAAGCGTCGGATCCAGGCAAAGGGAACTTGACCCGGGCAGGTTGGATCACGACACTACACGGCCTTGAGTGAGGAGACGATATGAGAGCGGCGTATTTGACCGGGATTCGGGCGATGGAAGTTCGCGAGGCGCCAGACCCGCAGATCGAGACGGGCAACGACGTGCTGCTGCGGATCGACAACGTCGGCGTGTGCGGGTCCGACATGCACTACTACCGCACCGGGCGGATCGGCACGCAGGTCGTGGAGTTCCCGTGGGTGCTGGGGCACGAGTGCGCCGCGACGGTGGAGGCCGTCGGCGCGGACGTCACCAACGTGAGCGTCGGCGACCGCGTGGCGCTGGACCCCTTGATCGTCTGTCACGAGTGCGACCGCTGCACGGCCGGGATGGAGCACCTGTGTCGGAACCAACGTTTCCTGGGCTGCCCCGGACAGGTGCCCGGCTCGCTGGCGGAGCTGCTGATCATGCCGTCGGAGTGCTGCTACCGCGTGCCGGACAGCGTGAGCATGGAGCAGACGACGCTGCTCGAGCCTTTCGCGATCGGCCTGTACGCGCAGCGTCTGGGCGGCGAGACGGAGGGCAAGAAGGTCGCGATCCTCGGCTCGGGCCCGATCGGCCTGTGCGTGCTGCTGGCGGTCCGGGCGGCGGGGGCGTGCGTGACGTACGTCACCGATCTGCTCGACGAGCGTCTGGCCATCGCCCGCACGTGCGGCGCCGACGTGACGGCCGTGCCGACGCGACAGGACATCGTCGCGGAGTTCCTGGCCGCCGAGCCGCTGGGGTTCGACCTGGCGTTCGAATGCGCGGGCGAGCAGGAGACGCTCGACCAGTGCGTCAGCCTGGTCAAGCCCGGGGGCAAGGTGCTGGTGGTGGGCATCCCGGAACTGGACCGGTGGAGTTTCGAAGCCGACGCTGCCCGGCGGAAGGCGCTGTGCATCCAGCACGTCCGCCGACAAAACGAGTGCGTGCAGGATGCGATCGAGTTGGTAGCGGCGGGGGCGGTCGACCTCGATCCGATGGTGACGCACCACTACACGCTCGACCAGACCCGCGAGGCGTACGACACGGTCTGCGATTACAAGGACGGCGTGATGAAGGCGATTGTGCACATGTCGTGATCGCTTCGGGTGCGAGGGGGACGGAGAGAAGTAGAGACGCCGAGAAGCAAGCTCGGTGGGACGACAGCTTGCTTCTCGGCGTCTTTGGTTCTACAGGTGCTTTGCTGAAAGGAGCTTACGCGCGACCGAGGTATTCGCCCGTACGCGTGTCGACCTTGACGACGGTTCCGTTCTCGACGAACGGGGGCACTTTGATCTTCGCGCCGCCTTCGCAGACGGCGTCCTTGAGTTGGTTCGTTGCGGTGGCGCCTTTGACCTGCGGCGGCGTGTCCTCGACGGTCAGTTCGACGGTGTTCGGCAGCTCGGCCGTGAGGATCTCGCCCTCCACGATCGACACGTCGATGGGGATATTCGGCGTGAGGTAGACGGACTTCTCGCCGATCAGCTCGGCGGGCAGTTCGACCTGCTCGTACGTCTCGTTGTCCATGAGGACGTGGCTCTTGGTGTCCGAGTAGAGGTATTCCATCTGCTTGCGGTCGAAGTAGACCTCCTCGAACGTCTCGTCCGGACGGTAGCGGTTGCGGATGATCTGCCCGGTCTTGGCGTTGCGAAGCTCGATCTGGTTGCAGCTCGGGCCCTTGCCTTTCTGGACGTGCTCGTTGCTCCAGCAGACCCAGATCTGGTTGTCGTTCATCACGCCCATGCCGCGGCGGAGTTCGATCGCTCGTATGCTCATGCTCCCGCATCTCCTGTCTTGGGGGGTTGAGAAGACCCACACAGATAGCAGAATCGCCCCGCTCGATCAAGCCCGATGCGCCCGCGGAGGGCATGAAGCTGTACCCATTGTGGCGATCAGCCGATATACTGGACGACTCGACCTGCATGGGCGGGCGGGTATGGACATGTGACAACCAGCAGGAGCGACGGATGTCAGCCGATCTCGTACGGAAGATCCAGGACAAGAAGGCCCTGGTAGGCGTCGTGGGGCTCGGGTACGTCGGACTGCCTCTGGTGCGCGAATTCACGCGCGGCGGGATGCGCGTGCTGGGCTTCGACGTGGACGCGAAGAAGATCAAGAGCCTGCTGGCCGGGCGGAGCTACATCGAGCACATCCCGTCGGCGACGGTCAAGGAGATGGTCCGGACGAAGCGGTTCTCGGCGACGACGGACTTCCGCCAGTTGCGGCGTCCGGACTGCATCCTGATCTGCGTGCCCACGCCGCTGACGAAGATGCGCGAGCCGGACATGTCCTACGTGGAGGCCACCGCCCGCGCCATCGCCAAGACGCTCCGCAAGGGACAGCTCATCGTCCTGGAATCGACAACCTATCCGGGCACGACGCGGGAGATCGTCCTGCCGATCCTGGAAGAGTCCGGGCTGAAGGTGGGCAAGGATTTCTACCTGGGCTTCTCGCCCGAGCGGGAAGATCCCGGGCGGAAGGACTACAGCACGGCGACGATTCCGAAGGTGGTGGGGGGGCACGACAAGGCGTCGCTCGCGGCCGCGGTCGCGTGCTACGAGACCGCCATCGAAACCGTCGTTCCCGTCGACAGTTGCGAGGTCGCCGAGGCCGCGAAGATTCTCGAGAACACGTACCGCTGTGTGAACATCGCGCTGGTCAACGAGTTGAAGATGCTGTTCGACCGGATGGGCGTGGACGTCTGGGAGGTGATCCGGGCGGCCTCGACCAAGCCGTTCGGCTTCACGCCGTTCTACCCCGGTCCCGGTCTGGGCGGGCACTGCATTCCGATCGATCCGTTCTACCTGTCGTGGAAGGCCCGCCAGTACGGCCTGTCGACGCGATTCATCGAACTGGCGGGCGAGGTGAACGTCTCGATGCCCGAGTGGGTCGTCAACAAGCTCATGTACGCCCTGAACTGGCGGAAGAAGGCCCTCAAGGGCGCGAAGGTTCTCATCCTCGGGCTGGCGTACAAGAAGGACATCGACGACGTTCGCGAGAGCCCGTCGCTGGAGTTGATCGAGCTGCTGCGATACCGCGGCGCGAAGGTCGACTACAACGACCCCCACGTGCCCCGCACGCACAAGATGCGCGAGTACGACCTGAAGATGACGTCGAAGAAGCTCTCGGCCCGCATGCTCGCGTCGTACGACGCCGTCGTCATCAGCACGGACCACAGCACCTACGACTATTCGTTCATCGTGGACAATGCCCAGCTTGTCGTCGACACACGCAATGCCACGAAAGGCGTGAAGCGCGGGCGGGGCAAGATCATCAAGGCCTGACCGCGCCGGACCTGAGGAACCTTGTTCTTCAACAGCTTCCACTTCGTCGTCTTCTTCGCCGCGGTCCTGGCGTGTGCGGCCGCGGTGCGGCGAAAGGTCCGCGTCCGCAACGCCTTCCTTCTCGTCGCGAGCTACTACTTCTACGCCTGCTGGGACTGGCGGTTCCTCGGACTGATCGTCGTGTCCACCGTCGTGGACTACGCGTGCGGGCGCGCGATGAACGTCGGGCGCGTGGACCCCGACAGTCCCCCGGCGCGGACGCGCCAGCGGAAGCTGATGCTTCTGGCCAGCCTGGTTACCAATCTGGGGATCCTGGGCTTCTTCAAGTACTGCGGCTTCTTCGTCGACACCGCAGTCGCAGGCCTGACGGCGATGGGCGTTCAGGCGAACATCTCGACGTTGCGGATCATCCTGCCCGTCGGCATCAGCTTCTACACGTTCCAGACGCTCAGCTACACGATCGACGTCTACCGCGGGCGCGTCGAGACCGAGCGAAGCCTGCTGAACTTCGCCCTCTTCGTGGCGTTCTTCCCGCAACTGGTGGCCGGGCCCATCGAACGCGCGTCGCGGCTGCTTCCGCAGATCCGCAGGCCCAGCCATATCACGTGGGAGAAGCTCTACACGGGCTTCTATCTCATCTGCTGGGGCCTGTTCAAGAAAGTCGTCCTGGCCGACAACCTCGCCCGAGCCGTGGACACGGTGTTCGAACTGCAGGCGCCAAGCGGCTTCCAGACGCTCATCGCGGTGTACGCCTTCGCGCTGCAGATCTACTGCGACTTTTCCGGGTACAGCGACACCGCGCGGGGGGCCGCCCGGTGCCTGGGTTTCGACATCATGAAGAACTTCCGCCTGCCGTACTTCGCCGGCAACCCGCGCGAGTTCTGGCAGCGGTGGCATATCAGCCTGAGCACGTGGCTGCGGGACTACCTGTACATCCCGCTGGGCGGCAACCGGAAAGGCCGGGGCAGGACGCACGTGAACTTGATGATCACCATGCTGCTGGGCGGATTGTGGCACGGTGCGGGGTGGACGTACGTGCTGTGGGGCGCCTATCACGGGCTGCTGCTGTGCGCGCACCGGGCGGCCGAGCCGGCGCTGGCACGACTGCCGAGAGCGAAATCAACGGCGGCCGCGGCGGCGGGGCGGTGTGTGCGTGTCGTGGTGTTCTTTCACCTCGTCTGTCTGGGGTGGCTGATCTTCCGCGCCGACTCCATCACGCAGGCGGCGGGCATGCTCGGCGGCGCCGTGCGGAACTTCGCCCTGACGCTGGACGACGTCAAGGGGCACCTGCAGATTCTCTTGCCGGCCGCGGCGCTGCTGCTGACGATCCAGTGGTTCCAGCGACACAGCGACGAGGAGTGCACGCTGCTGCGCGTTCCCGTCGCACCCCGGGCGTTCGTCTACGCCGGGCTCATTCTGGCATTCATCCTCTTCGGAGTGGCCGATGGCGAGGCCTTCATCTACTTCCGGTTCTAGGCGGGCGCGGCGATTCCCGTGGGCCCTCGCCGGCGCGCTGGTGATTGTGGTGGCCGTTGAGGTCACGCTCCAATCCATCGCGCCGCTCAAGGAGTTCCCCTACTGGAACGGGGCGGCTGAATACCCGGCCGCGGCGCTGGCGATCCACCAGAAAGGCCCCGCCGACGTCTGCATCGTCGGCGCCAGCCGAGCCCGGGACGGGCTGCTCGTCACGCAGGCTCAAGAGGAACTCGCCTCTCTGGGTGCGCCCGTTCAGGTGAGCAACTACGCCTGCGCCGGCGCCGGTCCGACAGACATGGAGACCCTCGTCCGGCGGCTCCTGCGCGACCGAAGCGACGCCGGGGCGGCGGGTCCGCGTCTGATTGTCTACGGACTCAGTCCGCTATCGCTGTGGCATTGGCCGGACGATCTGCCGGGCAAGCGGTGGCTGGAACTGTCCGAATGGCGACAGACGTTCACCGATCAAGGTGCGGCGGCGCTGCCATACCTTCCCTTCGTCGCTCGCAACGAACTGCGCAAGCACCTGGCGCTGTGCAGGTATCGCGAAGGTCTCGGGGCGATCCAGATGGCCCTGTATGTGCACGGCGAGCCCCGCTACGGGCAGTACGGGGGCGACCTGCCGGTCTTTCATGAGTGGTTTCCCGAGATCAACCTGGTTACCCGCCCGGTCGGGAAGGCCCGCGTGCTGCGGTACCTGGCGGGGCACCTGCCCGATATGGAGGCTGAGCCCGATCCGGACGGGATTGCCGCTCTTCGCAGGATGATCGGGCTCTGTCGGCGGGAGGGCGTGGAGATCGTCCTTCTGGAGATGCCCTACGCGGACATCCTCGATTCGCACCTGCCGGAGTGGGTGCGCGAGGGTTTCGAGGCGGAAATGGCCGCTCTAGCGGCCGCAGGGGGACATGTCGTGTCGCTTCAGGATCTCGGCGAGACGTTCGCCGACGCGGAATTCCACGACCAGTCTCACCTCAACGAGAAAGGGGCGCGGAAACTGACGTCCGCCGTCGTGCGGCGCCTCGTGCGAGACGGTCGCCTGTAGAATCAGCCTGTGAGACGAGGCCCCGGGAACACCTTCCCGAAAAGCCGTTGCAAAACTCCTGCCGAATGTGCAGAATACCGATCCCTGTCCCGTTCGGTCCTCACTCCGCGGTCCGGTAGGGCGGGTTGGTATCCCCCGAACGCAGTCGTTGGACCTTTCTAAGGAAGGCAGACATGGCACGAAGCATGGAGATGATGGACGGCAACCAGGCCGTCGCTCACGTCGCACACAAAGTCAACGAAGTGATCGCGATTTACCCGATCACGCCGTCCAGCCCGATGGGCGAATGGGCCGACGAGATGAGCGCCCGGGGCGAGAAGAACATCTGGGGCACCGTCCCGCTCGTCAGCGAGATGCAGTCCGAAGGCGGCGCCGCCGGCGCCATCCACGGTGCGCTGCAGACCGGCTCGCTCGTGACCACCTTCACCGCCTCGCAGGGCCTGCTGCTGATGATCCCGAGCATGTTCCGGATCGCCGGCGAACTGACGCCCACGGTCTTTCACGTCTCGTCCCGCTCGCTCGCCTGCCAGGCGCTGAGCATCTTCGGCGATCACAGCGACGTGATGGCCGTCCGCCAGACGGGCTTCGGCATGCTGGCGGCCGGGTCGGTCCAGGAAGCCATGGACATGGCGCTGATCTCGACGGCCGCCTCGCTCGAATCGCGCGTGCCCTTCGTGCATTTCTTCGAGGGCTTCCGCGTCTCGCACGAAGTCGCCAAGATCGAGGTCCTCGGCGTCGACGATATCCGGGCGATGATCAGTGACGACGCCGTCCTCGCCCACCGGCGCCACGGGTTGAACCCCGAGACCCCGGTGATCCGCGGCACGGCCCAGAACCCCGACGTCTACTTCCAGGGCCGCGAAGCCTGCAACCCCTACTACGACGCCTGCCCCGGGATCGTCCAGAGCGTCATGGACCGGTTCGCCGAACTCGTCGGGCGGCAATACCATCTCTTTGAGTACATCGGCGCCCCCGACGCCGACCGCGTCATCGTCATCATGGGTTGCGGCGCCGAGTCGACCCACGAGGCGGCCGACTACCTCAATGCCAAGGGCGAGAAGGTCGGCCTGCTGAAGGTCCGCCTGTTCCGCCCATTCAGCGCCAAGCATCTGATCGACGCCCTGCCGGAGACGGTCAAGGTCGTCGCCGCGATGGACCGCACCAAGGAGCCCGGCGCCGCGGGCGAGCCGCTCTACCAGGACGTCATCACCGCCGTCCACGAGTCCGGACGCGACATCAAGGTCATCGGCGGACGCTACGCGCTGGGCAGCAAGGAATACACGCCCGCGATGGTCAACGCCATCTATGAGAACCTCGCAGCCGAGACGCCGAAGAACCACTTCACCGTCGGCATCGACGACGATCTGTCGGGCACGAGCCTCGACTACGACCCCGACTTCCACACCGAAGGCGACGACGTCATCCGGGCGATGTTCTACGGGCTCGGCAGCGACGGCACGGTGGGCGCCAACAAGAACTCCATCAAGATCATCGGCGACAGCACCGACAACTTCGCACAGGGCTACTTCGTGTACGACTCGAAGAAGGCCGGCGCCATGACGGTCAGCCATCTGCGGTTCGGGCCCGAGAAGATCCGCTCCAGCTACCTGGTCAACCGGGCCAACTTCATCGCCTGTCACCAGTTCTCGTTCCTCGAGAAGTACGACGTGCTGGACGAGGCCGTCGAAGGCGCCACGTTCCTGCTGAACGTGCCGATGTCCACCGACGAGACATGAGACCACCTGCCGCTGCACATTCAGAAGGCGATCATCGACAAG
>CAZEJA010000033.1:4948-13508 GCA_964512215.1 uncultured Planctomycetaceae bacterium | reverse complement strand
GAGCGGTGTTTTCATCCTCTGTGGATGCGCTGAAGCCCATGAACAACTGTCCCTGCTTTCCGGGAAAGGAACGGATATGAAACCAACGTCTGCTGGCGTCCTGTTCGCGTGGGTATACATGGTCGCAGTGACCTTCGCGAGCGGCGCGGAGATTCAACTGACCGTTGCCGGCAGCGACGCCAAGGCGACGAACGTGCCGGTCTGTGCGACGATCAAGTTGCCGAAGGATCTCGCCGGCGCTGCGAGCGAGGAGATCCGGGCCGAAGTCGCCGGAGGCGGCCGGCGCCAGGCGCTGCCCGGACAGGTGATTCCCCTCGCCGACGGGAAAGCGGAGTTGTGGTTCATGCTGCCTGCGACGCACGCGCAGCCCACCCAGTGGACGGCCACGCTTACAAGGGGCCGCACGAAGGCCGGCGAGCGATTCGAGTTCACCGATACGCCGGGCAAGCACCTGGACCTGCTCTTTGCGGGCAGGCCCGTGCTGCGCACGATGTACGCCTTCGACCGGTCCACGCCCGAGAGACATCACGAGACGTACAAGGTCTACACGCACGTGTTCGACGAGACGGGCAAGGAACTGCTGACCAAGGGCTCCGGCGGGCTCTTCACGCACCACCGCGGCATCTTCATCGGCTACAGCCGGACGAAGTTCGACGGCAAGAGCAACGACTTCTGGCACCTGAAGAAGGGCGAGGCGATCCAGCACTTGAAGTTCCTGGCGACCACGGGCGGGCCTGTGCTGGGGCGCTCGGTCGAGCGGATCGACTGGGTCGATACGGCCGGCAAGGTCGCCATCGAGGAAACTCGGTCGCTGACAGCGTACCGCCGGCCTCACGGGTCCATCCTGCTGCTGGACTTCCACACGAAACTGAATGCCGTCAACGGCGACGTGGAACTCAACGGCGACCCGGAGCACGCGGGGATGCAGTACCGCCCGCACAACGACGTCGCCGCCGCCAACCCCGGCAGGAAGAAGCCCAAGCCCGGCGAGGAGCCCAAGGCGACGGCGACGAAGTACCTCTTCCACACCGAAAGCGCCAGCCCCGTGAAGGACCGCGACCTGCCGTGGGCGGCGATGTCCTACGCGCTGCGCGGCAAGCGGTACGCGGTGCGTCACATGAACCACCCGGACAATCCGAAAGGCACGAGATACTCCGCCTACCGTCCGTACGGGCGGTTCGGGGCCTTCGCGAGCAAGAAGCTCGCCAAGGGCGAGACGCTGGTACTGCGGTACCGGATTCGCGTCGATGCGGGCGATCTGCCGGACCGCGAGAAGATCAATGCCGATTACGCCGTTTTCGCGAGGCCGCCGAAGGTGACGGTGGCGAAATGACGGGGCGCGGGCGGCATTGAAATGCCCTCGGCGCGGTGGTAGGCTTTGCGTTTCATCCCCGGCGCGCAGGCGTCGGGTTGACGGACAGCAACCGCGAACTGGAAAGGATATGCACATGGACCGTTGGAGAACCGGGGTTGTCGTGCTGCTGGCTGGGGCGGTGTGGATGGGTGCGTCGGGCGCGGCGTGCGCGCAGGGCAAGAAGAAGCGCCCGCCCAAGCCCACCGTGGCCACGGCGAAGGAGGTCGAGGCGATCAAGGCGGGCCTGGCGACGGTCAAGACTTCCGCCAAGCCCGCCAAGCCGCGGAAGATGCTGGTCTACAGCGTCTGCCGGGGCTTCAGGCACTCCTCCATCCCCGTCTGCAAAGCGGCGATGGAATTGCTCGGCGCGAAGACCGGCGCTTACGAGGCCGTCATCTCCGACGACCTGGCCAACTTCGAGCCGGACAAGATCAAGCAGTTCGACGCGATCTGCTTCAACAACACCACGCGCGAGGTCTTCCTGCCGCACCCGAACGACCTGAAGAAGATGTCGCCCGCCGAGCAGAAGGCGGCCAAGGAGCGCGACGCCCGCCTCAAGAAGAGCCTCCTCGACTTCGTCAAGGGCGGCGGCGGGCTCGTGGGCATCCACGCGGCCAGCGATACCTTCTATGACTGGCCGGAGTTCGGCGTGATGATGGGCGGGTACTTCTGGGGGCACCCGTGGCGGTCGGGCGACACCGTGACGGTCCGCACGGACGGCCCCGATCACCCCGTCTCCAAGGCCTTCCAGGGCAAGTCCCTCACGACGAAGGAAGAGATCTACCAGATCAAGGAACCGTATTCCCGCGACATGCTCCGCGTGGTGCTCGCGCTGGACACCGAGAAGACGGACATGAACAAGAACGGCATCAAGCGGACGGACAACGATTTCGCCGTCGCGTGGGTGCGCAGCTACGGCGAGGGGCGCGTGTTCTACAGCTCGTTCGGGCACAACCACCACATCTACGCGATTCCGCAGGTGCTGCAGCATTATCTGGACGGCATCCAGTTCGCGACGGGCGACCTGCCGGCCGACACAACGCCCAGCGCCAAACTCGGCGGCGCCCCCAAGCCGGCGCCCGCCGCGTCCGGTACGGACGTGCTGTTCGACGGGTCCGGCAGGGGCGCGTGGCAGCCCAACCCCAAGTGGGTGGTCAAGGACGGCGCACTGACCTGCCAGCCGAAGGCGCGGTACCTCTGGTCGAAGCAGAAGTATGGTGATTTCGAGTTGTCCGCGGAGTTCAAGTTCGGCAAGGGCACGAACAGCGGCATCTTCATCCGCACGGGCAACGCGAAGGACCCCGTGCAGACGGGCATGGAGATCCAGGTGCTGGATTCGTTCGGCAAGGCCGAGATCGGCAAGCACGACTGCGGGGCGCTGTACGACGCGCTGCCGCCGTCCGCCAACGCTGTCAAGAAGCCGGGTGAGTGGAACCAGATCATCATCACCTGCAAGGGCCCGAAGATCACCGTCGTGCTGAACGGCACGCAGATCATCGACGCGGACATCAGCAAGTGGACCACCGCGAGGAAGAACCCCGACGGGACGAAGAACAAGTACAAGAAGGCCCTCGCGGACTACCCGCGGGAAGGCCACATCGGCCTGCAGGAGCACGGCAAGCCCGTGTGGTATCGCAACATTCGCGTCAAGAAGCTGTAGGCCGCCGAACGGCAGACCACAGAGGATGGGCACAAGGAATCGTCATAAGTCGTTTCAAGAAAGCGACCTCTGTGATCTCTGTGCCTCTGTGGTGGAGAATTTGTACTAAGAGATTCCCCCGAGGAACGTCATAAGAGGAGAGCGACGATGAACCGAGCGATGCGATGGATCGGGACGGCGTTGATGGCGGCTTCGTGCTGCGCGATGGCGGCTGCGCCGCCGAAGAATCCCGCCCCCAAGAAGCCGGGCGCCAAGAAGCCCGCGCCGAAGCCCAAGAAGCCCAGGAAAGTCTACAAGGCCTACACCGACGCCGAGTCGGCGGGCGAGGACTTCAAGATCATGGGCGACTACGAGGGCAAGGAGAAGGTCGCGCAGGTGCTGGCGCTGGGCAAGGGCGAGTTCTCCGTGAACATCCTGACGGGCTTCGACCGGCGCAGCTCGAAGAACGCCAAGCCCATCCTGGCGACGTTGACGGGCAAGCTGGCCGGCGGGAAGGTGTCGCTGGGCGGCAAGGCGGGATGGCGCGCGACGATCGCGGGGGGCAAGCTCGCCGGGAGCGGACCCGAAGGCGCGTTCGAGATGAAGAAGGTCACCCGCCTCTCGCCGACGCTCGGCGCCAAGCCCCCCGCGGGGGCGATCGTCCTGCTGGACGGCAAGAGCATCGACGCCTTCGAGGGCACGCGCGGCAAGCCCAACGGCTGGAAGCTCTTCAACGGCGCCATGCGGGCGATGCCCGGCAGCGGGTCGGTGATCTCGAAGAAGAAGTTCACCGATCACAAGGTGCACGTGGAGTTTCGCAGCCCGTTCATGCCCGACGCTCGCGGCCAGGCGCGCGGCAACAGCGGCGTGTACCTGCAGGGGCGCTACGAGGTCCAGGTGCTGGACAGCTATGCCCTGGCGGGCCTGGACAACGAATGCGGCGGGATCTACAAGGTCGCCCCGCCCCGCGTGAACATGTGCGCCCCGCCGCTGCAGTGGCAGACGTACGACATCACGTTCCATGCAGTGAAGGTCGCCGGCGGCAAGATCGTCGCTCCCGCGCGGATCACCGTGGTGCACAACGGCGTGAAGATCCACGACAACGTCGCGTTGCCGAACGTCAAGGCCACCCGCGGCGGACTGGGCGGAGCCGACGGGCTGGCCGGCGGAATCTATCTCCAGGATCACAAGAATCCCGTGGAATACCGCAACATCTGGGTGGTCGAGCTGACCGACTAGAACGAGTGTCTCACCACAGAGACACAGAGGACACAGAGGTGCTTCGGAGACAGAGAGTTGTGCTGAATCCGACGGATGCCGCAGCGGAACGTGGCTTCCTCTGCGTCCTCTGTGCTCTCTGTGGTGGGCTGTTCTTCGGGCGACTTCGGTTGATCTGGCCGGGCGTTTGAGGTAGCATACTGAACTCGCCGATCTGTGACGGCCCGGCGAGCGTACAAACAACAGGGACTGATGAGAGGACGCAGACCATGACTCAGCAGACGGGTTCCGAGAAGAAGTCCAAGATGAATCGGCGCAAGTTCCTCGCCTCTTCGGCGGCGGTCGGCGCCGGACTGGCGGTGGCCGGCGGGAAGATCGTCCGCGCGCAGGCCCCGAAGACCGACGACCTGAACGTCGCCATCATCGGCTGGGGCGCGCAGGGCAAGGTACTGACCAACGCCGCCCTGAAGATTCCCGGGCTGAAGTTCCGCGGCGTGTGCGACATCTGGAAGTACAGCCGCCAGTACGGGTACGGCACGCTCAAGAAGAACGGGCACCCCGTCAACCAGTACGTCGATTTCCAGGACATGCTGGACAAGGAAAAGGACCTCGACGCGGTGATCGTCGCGACGCCGGACTTCTGGCACGCCGAGCACGCGATCACCTGCATGAAGGCCGGCATCAACGTCTACTGCGAGAAGGAGATGTCCAACGATCTCGCCAAGGCCAGGCAGATGGTGCTGACCTCGCGCGAGACGAAGAAACTCCTGCAGATCGGTCACCAGCGCCGCAGCAACCCGCGCTACATCCACTGCGAGGAGAAGCTCATCAGCGACGCCAAGCTGTTCGGGCGCATCACGCACACGTACGGGCAGTGGAACCGCGGCGTGGTGCAGGATCTCGGCGCCCCCAAGCGCTACATGATGGAAGACGCCGAGCTGAAGAAGTACGGGTTCGGTTCGATGCATGAGTTCCGCAACTGGCGCTGGTTCAAGAAGTACGGCGGCGGGCCCATCGTCGACCTCGGCAGCCACCAGATCGACATCTTCTCCTGGTTCCTGGGCACCGACCCGATCAGCGTGATGGCCTCCGGCGGCGTGGACTACTACGAGAACCACGAGTGGTACGACAACGTCCTGGCGATCTTCGAGTACAAGACGCCCGAGGGCATCGCCCGCGGCTTCTACCAGACGCTGACGACGAGCGGTAACGGCGGGTACTACGAGACGTTCATGGGTGATGAGGGCACGCTGGCGATCTCCGAGAACCCGAAGCGCGGGACCGCCTACCGCGAGCCGCGCATCGAGGAAGGCCTCTGGGAAGCGTGGGCCAAGAAGGGCTACATCAATAAGGTCGAGAAGCCCAAGCCCAAGGACGACGAAGAGAAGAAGGAGGCCGGGCCCACCGACGTCCGCGAGTCCCCGGATCTGTCGGCGTGGGCGATCCCCGTGGAACTCAACAAGCCTTATCACCAGCCGCACCTGGAGAACTTCTTCGACTGCGTCCGGGCGAACGACCGGACCAAGCTGAACTGCCCCGGCGAGATCGGCTACGAGACGGCCGTCGCAGTGCTGAAGGTCAACGAAGCCGTTGCGGCCGGCAAGAGGCTCGAGTTCAAGCACGACGAGTTCAAAGTCTGACCGCTGCAGCATAGCAACAGATTCACACCACGGGCCGGAACGCCGACATCGCGTTCCGGCCCGTTGTCTGTTGGGGTAAGCCCCCACCCGGCGCAGCGGGTGGGCTTGGGGGAACTGGTCCCTGGTCCCAAGTCCCTGGTCCCTTGGTTGCTGTCCGTGTGCTCTAAGAAACGTGCAACTCGTGCGTCGTAGGGGCGGGGGGACGCTTCCGAACGCGACAAGGAGCCTGCCATGACCGCGACGCACGCACGAGCCAAAGCCCATCTCAGCCGCCGGAAGTTCCTGACTTCCTCCGCCGCCGTGGGGGCGGGGCTCCTCGTGGGTCCCGGGCGTCGGATCCACGCCGCCCGCCCAAAGCCCGACGACCTCAACGTCGCCGTCATCGGCTGCGGGCAGCAGGGCAAGACGCTGATGAGTTCCTGTCTCAAGATTGCACAGACGCACGGCATCCGCATCCAGGCCGTCTGCGATATCTGGGAGCACTACAATCTGCGGATCGCCCATCGGACGCTGAAGCATCACGACCATCCGGCCAGGCCCTACGTGGACTACCGCGACATGCTGGATGGCGAGAAAGGCCTGGATGCCGCAATCGTCGCGACACCCGACTGGATGCACGCCGAGCACACCATCGCCTGTCTGGAAGCGGGCCTGCACGTCTACTGCGAAAAGGAGATGTCCAACGACATTGAGAAAGCCAAACAGATGGTGCTGACCGCCCGGCGGACGGGCAAGCTCCTGCAGATCGGTCACCAGCGCCGCAGCAACCCGCGCTACATCCATTGTCTGAAGCACGTGCTCCACGAAGCGAAGCTCATCGGGCGGGTTACGCATGCCTGCGGGCAGTGGAACCGCCGCGTCACGGAGGATCAGGGCATACCTCTCCGGTACCTCATCGATGACGCCGTACTGCGGGAGTACGGGTACGGCTCGGGCCACGAGTTCCGCAACTGGCGGTGGTTCAGGAAGTACGGCGGCGGGCCCATCGTCGACCTCGGCAGCCACCAGATCGACTCGTTCCGTTGGTTCCTCGGCGCCGACCCGGTCACCGTGATGGCCGACGGGGGCGTGGACTATTACCAGGACCACGAGTGGTACGACAACGTGATGGCCATCTTCGAGTACCCCACGGCGACCGGTCCGGTCCGGGCGCAGTACCAGGTCTTGACGACCACCGCCCGGAGAGGCTACTTCGAGGACATCATCGGCGTGGACGGCGTGATCTCCCTGGCCGAGGGAAACCCCAGGATGAGCGTCTACCGCGACGACAAGCGCACGAAAAGGATCGACTGGGTCGCGTGGGCCCGGAAGGGCTACATCCAGGACCTGTTCCCCTGGAAGTCGGAGAAGGAGGAGCCCTGCCTGTGTTCGTGGATCATGCCGGTGGCCGGGAAGAAAGCGAATCCCACGCCCCCTCCGGACGGGGCCGCCTTCACGGGACTCAACGTCGGCCCGTCGCAGCCTCTGGAGCCCTGGCGGGTGCCGATCGCGATGGATAAGCCCATCCACCAGCCTCACCTGGAGAACTTTTTTGATGCAATCCGGGGGGGTGTGGAGTTACACTGCCCGGCCGAGGTCGGCTACGAAACGGCCGTCGCCGTCCTGAAGGTCAATGAAGCCGTGGCGGCTGGGCGGAAGCTGTCGTTCCAGCCCAGGGAATTCAAGGTTTGACGGAGAACATGAATACACTACACAGACGCCTCGGATGCCTGGCGTTGTGGGCGGCGTGTCTTGCGCTGGCGGCGCCCGCGACGGCGGCGGAGCAGGAGCACAAGGGCGGCGGCACGCAGCCGAAGATGGTGCACCGCATCCCGATCTACGACCGGCCGACCTTCGAGGGCGAAGAGCCCATGAAGATCACGCCGGACGGCGAAGAGCCCATCATGCCCATGTCCACCCGCAACACCTGCGGGCAGTGTCACAACTACGAGATGATCGCGTCGGGGTGGCACTTCAACGCGATGGACGAGAAGGTCCCCGGCGGCACGCCGGGCGAGCCGTGGATCCTCGCCGACGCCAAGACCGGCACGCAGCTGCCGTTGAGCTACCGACCCCGACCGGGCGTGTGGAAGCCCGCCGACGTCGGGCTCACACCGTGGGCCTTCACCGGCCTGTTCGCCCGGCACATGCCCGGCGGCGGCACGGGCGGCAAGTACGGCGCAGCCGTCGTCGACCCCAACGCCCGCTGGGACGTTTCGGGCGAACTCGAGGTCAACTGCCTCGCCTGCCTCAATGCCGACCCGCAGCAGGACCAGGTCCAGTGGTTCCAGCATCTCGGCAAGCAGAATTATCGCTGGGCGGCCACCGCGGCCGCGGGGCTGGCGACGATCAAGGGCACGGCCCGCAAGCTGCCGGACGGGTACGATATCCTGATGGGCGACCACGCCGACGCCCCCGTGGTCTCGTACGACAAATCGCGGTTCAACGCCAAGGGCGAGGTGTTCTTCGACATCGTCCGCAAGCCGTCCCCCAACAGTTGCTACGCCTGCCACTCCCAGACGCGCCCCGACACGGAAGGGCACGAGGGCAAGTGGAAGGCCGATGAAGACATCCACATGACCGGCGGGATGACCTGCGTCGACTGCCACCGCAACGGGATGGATCACATGATCTCCCGCGGGCAGGAAGGCGACGAGGAGGCGACCGGACACGCGACGATGGCGTCGCTGACCTGCGAAGGCTGTCACCTTGGCGAGCATGCCGAGGGCG
>CAZEJA010000033.1:0-4938 GCA_964512215.1 uncultured Planctomycetaceae bacterium | reverse complement strand
CGGCCACTTTGGCGTGATGGCGGTGGGCGACACCCCCCGCGGCGGACGCCTCGGCGCGCCGAAGCCCGAGCACGTGGGCCTGCCCACCGTCCACCTGGAGAAGATCACCTGCACCGCCTGCCACAGCGAGCCCCGTCCGGGCGCCGAAGCCCTCCGCGACCAGACCTCGCGACTCCATAACCTGGAGTCGCACATCCTGCACCACGGCCCGAACGTTCTGCCGCTGGTCCGCTCGCCGGTATTCGTGCGGCAGGAGGACGGCAAGATCGGCCTGCACCGGGCGGTCTGGCCGGCGTTCTGGGGACGCATGACCGACGACAAGGTCACGCCGCTGCTGCCCGAGGCCGTCCTCGACGCCGGGGGCAAGAAGGCCCTCGCCAAGCAGTGGGGACGCGACGAGAACTGGGAGCCGCTCAAGAAGGAAGTGATCGTCGAGATCCTCGGCCTGCTCGGCGAGGACAAAGAGGCGGGCACGCCCGTGTACGTCGCGGGCGGGAAGCTCTACACGGCCGCCGACGGGAAGCTCACGGGCGTCGAGCATGACGTTGCCAAGCCCGTCACCTGGGCGTACGGACACAACGTCCGCCCGGCCGCCCAGGCACTCGGGGCGGGCCCGGGGCAACATGGCTGTCTCGACTGCCACACGACGGATGCGGGATTCTTCTTCGGCACGGTCGCCGCCGATGCCCCCGCCGACGTGGAGACGGCCGACGTCGAGATGACCGAGTTCATGGAACTGAACGGCGGGTTGATGAAGCAGTTCAACTTCACCTTCGTCTTCCGCCCCTATCTGAAATTCACGGTCTTCGCAGCCAGCGCGCTGGTCGCCGCCGTGCTGCTCTGGTTCGGCCTGCGGGCCCTGGGCGCCGTCGCCCAGTGGTTCGCCGACCGCTAGCCGGCTTCATCGGAGATCAGGGACTGAACATGTTTCGAATACTCTCAACTGCGATCCTGATTATCACGGTGGGTGCGGCGGTGGCGCATTTCCTGGTCGTCAAGGCCAAGGGCGGTTCCGGCTGTGCCGCCAAGGGCAAGCGCCGCCTGAACCTGTGGGAGCGCCTCGTGCTGCTGGGCATGGTCGGCAGCGTGGGCGTGCTGGCCGCGACGAGCTTCCTGCCCCGCGTGCTGCTGAACGAACTGATGACGGGCTACCTGCTGATGATCCACGTGACGTTCGGCGGCGTGTTTGCCGCCTGTCTCGCCGCCGCGGCCGTCACGTGGGCGTGGGACAGCCGCTTCGAGAAGGGCGACGGTGCGTGGCTGAAGGCCGGCGGATGCCTGGGCGCCAACAACGAGGCCCCCGGACGTTTCACCGCGGCGCAGAAGGCCCTGTTCTGGATGCTGCTGGCGCTGGGCGTGGTCTCGGGGCTGACGATGGCCGTCTCCATGCTGCCCCTGCTCGGGCAGGAAGGGCAGCACCTGATGTTCAACATCCACCGCTGCGCGAGCCTGCTGCTGCTGGCGGTGGCGATCTGGCTGGCGTATTGCGGCACGATCGCCCCCAAGCGCTGCAACGCAAGCTAGCGCCGGCGCGCTTCCCCGCGGGAGGCAGGCGGTCCGGAACGCTGCAGCGCCCGCGCAAGGGCGCATGATTGCGGATTTCGGATTGTGGGCTCGGAACGTGGATCGCGGAACGTGGAGCGATTGCTTGAGGGCTCCGAGACAGCGGGTGAATTCTCCAACGGCGTGCTGTTGTTCATTCCGCAATCCGAAATCCGCAATCCGAAATGGTGAAGGACCGATATGAAGCGCTCGATCCTGTTCATCGCAGCGATGCTCATCGTCACCGCCGGCGCGCTGGCGTTCCGCCTGCCGAAGCTCTCGATGCGCGTCATGCACACCGACGAAGCCGTCCACACCATCAAGTTCCAGGAACTCCTCGAAGAGGGGCGCTACGTCTATGACCCTCACGAGTACCACGGGCCGACGATCTACTACGCAGCCCTGCCGGTGTACTGGCTGAGTTCCGCCCGCAGCTTCGCCCAGACCACGGAGACTACCTTCCGCATCGTCCCGGTCGTGTTCGGGACGGCGCTGGTGCTGCTGTGCCTGCTGCTGGGGCGCGGGCTGGGCCCGCCCGCGGCGGTTTGTGCAGCGATCCTGACGGCCATTTCGCACGCGATGGTCTACTACAGCCGCTACTACGTGCAGGAAATGCTCTTCGTGTTCTTCACGTCGGCGACGCTCGTGTTCGCGTGGCGGTACGCACGAAGCCCGCGCGCCGGCTGGGCGATCGCAGCCGGCCTGTGCGCGGGGCTCATGCACGCCACGAAGGAAACGTGCATCATCGCCTTCGCGGCCATGGGTGTTGCGCTGGTGTGCGTTCTGCTGTGGCGCCGCAGGACCACCGACCCAGCGCCGGCGGAACGGCGCATCCGCGCCGTTCACGTCCTCGTCGGCATCGGCGTCGCCGTCGCTGCGTCGGTCGTCTGCTACTCGACCTTCTTCACGAACGCGCGCGGACCGCTCGACTCGGTGCTGACCTACGCCAAGTATTTCCAACGGGCCGGGACGGGAAGCATCCACGAGCATCCGTGGTATTACTACCTGCACATGCTTGCCTCCGCCCAATACGGGCGCATCTGGTGGAGCGAGGCGTTCGTGCTCTTTCTGGCCGTCGTGGGGCTCGCGATGGCGCTGTCGGGGCGGGGCGCCGGCAGCGCCAACGTCTGGCTGCTCCGCTTTCTTGCCTTCTACACGCTCGTCGCGACGGTCATCTACTCGGCCGTGCCCTACAAGACGCCCTGGAGCATTCTGGGGACGTACCACGGGATGATCCTGCTGGCCGGTGTGGGGGCGGCGGGGCTCGTTCGCCTCACGCCCACCGTCCCGCTGCGAGCGCTGCTGGTGCTGTTGCTGGCCGGTGTGGGCTCGGAGGGATTGCGTCTGATGCCCGCCCACTGGCGACGGAGCCTGCCCGTGCCGCTGCGGGGGGTGTGCGGGGGGGGCTTCGGTCTCGCCCGCCAGGCGCACCTGGGCAACTACAAGTACTACGACAACTCGCTCAACCCGTACGTCTACTCCCACACCAGCCGCGACTTCCTCCGCCTGCCCGCACGCCTCGAAGCGCTGGCGGACGTCTGCGACGACGGGCACAACATGATCATCGAGGTCGTCGCCCCCGAGGCCGACTTCTGGCCGCTTCCGTGGTACGTGCGGGGCTTCAACCGCGAGCGGATCGGCTACTACGACGGCGGGCCCGAGCGGTTCCACAACCCCGTCGTCGTGATCGTCACGGACAATCGTTCCGAGGACGCCGACGCGGGCATCGCCGACGCGGTCGCCGAGCGACTGGGCGACGGATACCTGCGGGAACACTACGGCCTGCGTCCGGGCGGCGTGCTGATGGCTGCGTTCATCCGGCGGGACGTGTGGGACAAGTTCATCCAGACGCGGACGAACGTGTCGGGCAAGGGAAGGTGACGGCGATGGCGGACGAGCAGGGCTTTCCGGTCGCGACGCGAAAGGGGCTGGGCGAGGATGCGTTTCGCTTCGCCCACGACGGCATGGCGACGACGTTCGAGATCGTCATCGTCGGGCACGAGCGCGAGTATGCCCGCCAGGCGTCCGCGGCTGCCTTACGACTGCTCGCGGAACTGGAGATGGAACTCAGCCGCTTCGAGGGCGGCAGCGACGTCTGGCAGATCAACGCCCTGTCCGCCAACCGGGCGGTCGCCGTGGGCGACGCCACGCTCGACTGCCTCCAGCTCGCCCGCGAGGTCGCCGACGAGACGGGCGGCGCCTTCGACGTGACGGCCGGGGCGCTGATGGAACGCATCCGCGATGAAGACGGCCGACCCCTGCACCCCTCCGAAGACGACCTCGCCGACGCCCTCAAGTCCGTGGGCATGGACCTGCTCGTCGTCGACCCCGAGCAGCATGCCGTCGGCGTGCTCACTGACGGCGTTCGCGTCGATCTCGGCGGCGTGGGCAAGGGCTACGCGCTGGACCGCATGGCTGCGATCCTGGCCGACTGGGACGTGGAGACCGCCTTCCTGAGCGGGGGCACCAGCACAGTGCTCGCGGTAGGTCCCGCCGACGCCGACGATGCGTGGCTGCTGTCGGTTCGCGAACCGGGCGCCGACGAGGCGACCGAGTCAATCTGCCTTCGCAACCGGTCTTTCAGCGGGTCGGGCACCGCCCAGCAGGGCATGCACGTCGTCGACCCGCGAACGGGCGCCCAAATAGGGAGCAAGGCCAACGCTTGGGCGGCCGCCGACTCCGCCGCCCTCTCCGACGCCCTCTCCACCGCCTTCATGGTCCTGACCCCCGACCAGATCGAAGCCTACTGCGCCGTCCACCAGGACATCGGCGCCATGCTCCTCATCGGACAAGAGGGGACCCAGAAGCTCCTCCGCTTCGGCCGGTGGGATTCGTAGAAGCGACCACGGATCTCTCCCCGCCGCCCCCCGAGCGATACTACCAGGAGAAGTGCAGGATCAGCACGGCGGTGGAGATGAGGAAATAGAGTCCCAGCCAGGACTTCGCCAGCCAATCCGGGATGTCCAGCCTCAGGTGCTTCTTGAAGAACCGCGGGATGAACTTCTTCCTCTCGACGCTCTCGCCGGCCTTCTCCCTCAGATCGTACTCCTTCACCGTCAACGGGCAACATCCGCAGATGTACTCGATCGTGCACAGGCCGATCAGCCAGAGCGCCGAATACAGTCGCAGCGATTCCGAGAGGAAGATGAGGAACATCGCGACGATCGAGATGAGCGTGATGACGACGTGCAGGGCCTCAATCAGGTCGGCGAGGAGGAGATAGGGGCTTCTCGCCGCCTTCCCCGCCCGGTCTGATGTGCTGTCCGGTTGAGTCATCGTACCGGAATCTACCACACGAAGCGGCAATGCACAACGACGGGGGTGTACGGGATCTGCGGCGAGGCGCCCGTCAGACCGCTGTCTTGAGTGACCGCCGGATGCCCCCCGCAGTTTTTC
>CAZEJA010000032.1:0-14165 GCA_964512215.1 uncultured Planctomycetaceae bacterium | reverse complement strand
AGCTTGCCGTCGCCGTTGGCGTCGAACTTCTCGAGGATCTTCTCCCGCATCTCGGCGTGCCTGCCCTCGCGCTTCGGGGGGGCGGGCTCGTCTTCCGCCCAGACCGTGGCCGTGCCCAGCAGCAATGCGGCCAGTACTGCAATTGTCATCGTTGACTTCATCGTTTTCTCCTTGCTACGATGACCCTGACTTCTCCGGGCCGGCCACGTGCCGACTTCCGGACTGTTGCCCATCGCCTCCCTCGCGGGGGCGATGGGTTTGTTTATTCGGTGTCCGTCTCCCGCGGCTTGTGCTTCTGATCGGGGCGGGACCGCGAACCGGGACGCTTGCCTCCCGGACGCTTTGCTCCCGGGCCTTTCCCGCCGGGACGCTTCGGGCCGCCCGGGCCGTATTTCCCGTTCGGACCGCCGCTCGGATGGCGCCCCTTCATGTGCCCGCCGTGTTTCTTCCCGATCATCTCGCGGGCCTTCTCACGCTCGGCCTCATCGACCACGCCGTCGCCGTTCGTGTCGAACCGCCGGAGGAACTCCTCCCTGCCGGGACGGTGGTGGTGCATCCCGTGTCGCATGCGATCGGATGCCCGCCGGCGCTGCTCGGGCGTCAGGATGTCCATGAACTGCTGGAAGGAGCTGAACCGCAGCTTCCGCGATTCCATCTGCAGGCGCGTCAATTCCTCCTGGGCGGCCGCGACGGCCTCGGCATCGGGCGACGACTTGGACGTCTCGGCCAGCCATTCCTGGTGGGCCAGGTGGATCGCCTCGCGCAGGTCGCGCAGCTTGCCTTCCATCTCCTGGCGGAGGCCGAGGAACTTGTTGCGCTGATCGGCGGACAAGCCCATCTCGTCGGCGACCCGGTCGGCGACGACGTACTCATCGGGCTGCTCCGTCGTGGTGGAATCCGCGACGCGGGCGTGGAAGAATCCGCCCATGAACGTGACGTTGAACGCGATCGACACCATCAGCAGCATCCAGGGCAGGCGGTTCATTGGGCACCTCCCTGATCGGTCAGGGCAACGAGCAGTTGCTCGTCCTGCATCTCGTCGACCGTGCCGAACGACATGTCGCGGAGGAGTCTCGTCTCGCTGTCCGGATCGAAGTGTCCGGTCGCGGACCCGGCGAGGTACCCGCCGAGTGCGAACAGCACGGCGGCGGCCGCCGAAGCCGCCCATCGCAGGACGGCCGACGTCCGCCGCGCCGGGCGAAGGGCCTTGGCCCGCTTCGTCACGTCCGGCGGGCAGAGCATGGCGTCGGCGGCGAGCAGCTCTCGCGTTTCGAGGACGGCCTGCAGGCAGGCAGGGCAGGCGGCCAGGTGCGCCTCGACCGCGTCACCGTGCGACTCGTCCAGGCACCCGTCGACATACCCAGCCAGATCGAGCATGCCGGGGCAGTCCCCGGGAGTCTCCATCTGCCGGGCGGCTTGGAACTGCTCCCACAGCCGCCTGTCGTCCGAATTGTCCTGTTCCATCTGGTTCATCCCTGTTGCCTTCCATAGGGTTGTACGGGGGTTTGCGGGCAAATATCCCCATCGACCGCAGAAAAATCACCGGGGAACGCCATAGTGGTCTCGAAGCCTCTCAATCGCTCTATGTTTCGTTCTGCGAATGGTTTGCGCGTCGGTATCCAGGGCGGCGGCGACCTCTTTGACGCTCATCTGCTGCTCCAGGAGCATCCGCAGCACGAGTTGCTGTCGCCCGGAGAGCAGCTTGGCGGGCAATTCCAGCTTGTCGTCGATGGGGGTCGGGGCGGCCGGCTCGCGGTGAGGCTCGTCCGGCAGGGGGACGGTCTGGAGGCGCCGGCGGCGCAGGTGGTCGATGGCCGTGCTGCGGGCGACGATGGTCAGCCACGTCGACAGGCTCGCCCGGGCCGGGTCGTAGTTTCGCAGCAGGCGGAAGTCGCGGGCGACGAGGCGGACGAAGACGTCCTGTGCGACGTCGTGGACCTGCTCGGCCGCCGCGGGCGCGTAGGCCCGCAGCGTTCGGGCGACGGCGGCGAAGATGACGCGCGAAAACCGGTCGACGAACGCCTCCCATGCGCGGCGGTCGCCCGCCAGGCACGCTCGGAGGTCGAAAGGGGACGCCATGCTCTCTACAACGGGCCGCACATGGGGTTATTGCGGGGGGAGGCGGAAGGGTTTAGCGGAGAAAGCAGTCAGCGACGACAGCAGGGACCGAGGGACCAAGGGACCGAGGGACCAAGGGGGCGCCCTTCCGACGTGGTCACCAAGCCCAGGCACTGCGCTGCCTGGGTGTCGTTTCTGCTGTTACTGACTGCACTACTCTGCGAAGTAGTTTCGCTACGCAGCACGAGCTGAAAGCTGACTGCTGAAAGCTCCTATCTCTCCTCAATCGTCACCGTCATGAAGCCCGTCGCCTTCGGGCCGCTCGTCTTGTAGATGGACTCGGAGGCCCGCATCATCCGCATCTCCAGCCACCCGTCCTTCTCGACGAGAATCGTCCTGCCCTTGCCAACCTTGTACGTTTTGCCTGCCACTCGCGCTTCCAGATAGAGGATGCGTTTCTTTCCGGAGGCGCCCCCAAGCGTGCCTTCCGGCCCTGTGGTGGGACGTATCGTACTGCCGTCCTGCCACTGCCCCTCGGCAGTCAGGGAGAGGGTCCGGCCTTTCGTGACCTTGCCGAAGCGCTGCCAGTTCTGCGGCAGGACCTTGACGACGATCTTCTTCCCGCTGACGGGCGGTCTCGGGGGGCCGACCTCGGCGGAGGCCGGCGCTTCGTACCGGAGCTTCCAGAGGGTGATCGTACCGTTGCCGCGCCCGACGGCGAGGAGTTGTCCATCCGGACTGAACGCCGCCCGGGCCACTTTGCTCTTCTGCTTGTCGAACGACTTGACCAGAATCTGCCCCGTTCGGGCATCCCAGAGCCTAACGAAGCATTCCTTGCTCGATAGTTCCTCGTTGCCGCCAGAGGCGAGCACGCGCCCGTCGCTGCTCAGCGCCACCTCCGAGCAGCGCCGCCCGTGCCAGGTCTTCTTCCGCTTGCGCGGTTCAGGCGGCGGTACGAGGTCATGAATCGAGATCCCCGCGTCTATGCTGACCTGGGCGAGCGTGGTCGCATCCGCGCTGATTCCAGCACGAGCTGTTTCATGGTTTCGAAGGGACGCCACCAGGCCGCGCTGTTGTCCGGTCAGCACATCCCACCGCCGGCCCTTGTTGCCCTTGCCTCGCGCGAAGGACACCAGTGTCTTGCCCTCCGCGTCGAACGCGAGCAGCGTGATGCGGGCCACGTGCCCCTTCAGCACGTGGCGCGGCTTGCCGGTCCGCACGTCCCAGGTGCGGACCGTCTTGTCGTCGGCGCCGGTGGCTAGCAATTGCCCGCTTGGGCTGAACGCGACAGCGGACACCAGCCCGCCGTGGCCTTTCATCGCTTTCTTCAACTTGCCCGTCTGCACATCCCACAGCGCGACGGCCTTGTCCGCCCCGACCGAGGCGAGAATGCCGTCGACACTAACGGCGATCCGGATGACCTCCCCCGCGTGCCCCCTGAGCACGCCCCTGGACTTCTTTGCGGCCAGATCCCACAGGCGCACCGTCTTTTCCTTTATGGCGACGGAGGCGAGCGTCTGCCCGGAGGGATCGAACGCCAGGGATCGCACGTGGGTGGCGTGTCCCTTGAGTTCGGCCAGCTTGTCGACGCCGACGATCTTCCCTTCCCCGGGCGCCACGACCGTGCCCGGAGAGGGACCGTCCCCGACTCTCCGCAATTCGAGGAAGGCCACATTAATCGGGCCCCATCGTCCGACCTTCGGGCGCATGGTCAGGATGTGCTCGCCCGCGGGTAGAACGACCTTGCCGATCGTCACGAGCCTGTAATCGTCGTTGTCCTTTGTCTTCTCGCCCTTGCCCGCCAGCGTCCGGCCGGCGATGTCGAGGGTGAACTCCTTGGTCTTGGGGCCTACCGACGAGAGCTTTCCGTGGATTTTGTATGTGCCCGCCTCGGCGACGGCGACGGTCCAGGAAACCCACTCGTCCGCATCGGTCCACCTGCCGATGTTCGGGAAGCTCATTCCCGGACGCGTCTCGACAAACAGCTCCTCACCGTGCAGCGTCGCGTCATTCGGTCCCAGGCGGATCGAGCCGCCCGGCTCGTGGTTCACCGGCGTCGCCCCGCCGTCAAGCAGGCGGATCTTGACGCTGCGGAAGACGGTGGGGCTGTTCGCGGCCAGACCCATGCAGCGGAGGGCGGGCAGTCGACAGTTGACGTGCAGGCTCAGATGAGCTTGCGGTCCCTTCCATCGGATCAGCGTCTTCCCGTCCAGGTCGGCTTCGATGCTCACCTGGTCGCCCTGGAGGCGCACTCGCACGTCGACCGCGTATTCCTTGCCGTTGATGAGCGTCCCCGGACGTACGGCGGTTTCGTTTGCTCCGGGATCCTTCCCGCGGATCTTGCCGAGCCCGTGCACCTTTCGTTCGGGTTTGCCGAATACCAGGTGCACCGCCGTTCGGCCCGTGGGCAGTGTGAAGCCGACCTTGCCGGCGCCGGACTCCCGAATGAACCGCGCGGTGACGTCGTAGCTGCCGGTCAGGGGGAGCGGGATCATCACGCGGGGCGACCCCGTCCCTTTGCCGGCTGTAGTCGGATCGCGCCGTCGTCCAGACGCTTCGCTTCCCCCGCCACGCGGTGCTTCGCCAGGTCCACAGCCTTCAGCGCATCGACCCACTCGCCGCTCGACGGGGCTAAAGGCGCACCGGCCCCCAGCGGGCGGATGCGGGCGACGTGGAATACGGTCGTCGTGCGAGATATGCCCAGGACGATATGCCCGGCGGCGCCCACTCGCTCGTGCTTGTCCCGCTCCGGGGGTGACAGGTCCTTGCGCGGTCCCGACCAGGAAAACAAGTCCTTGCCGTCCAGCCGGGCATCGATCTTCACGCGATCTGCATCCTGAAGCTCCACGCGGAGATCGACGCCGTGTCTCTTGTTCGGCGTAATCGATCGTCCCTTCACGGCGAATCCGCCCTTGTCGTTTGCCGACTTCCCCTTGACCTTGCTGAGTCCGCAGAGGCTGTTCCCCCAGCCGCCTAGATTCAGTCTGCACTGTCGGTCTTTCACCGGGAAGGTCACGAAGCAGCCTTCCTGCCCCTTAGTCGTCGTGAATTCGACGTGCAGGTCGAAGCTCTTCGGGCACGGCGCGGGGAGCGTAAGGCTGGCTACGTCGGAGGGTGACTCCAGGACGAGCCCGGCGGACGTCACGGCCCCCTTGCCCACACCGACAAGTTTCTTCGGGTCGACGCTCTTCAGCAGATCGGTCCAGTCCCCGGCGGTGACGACGGGTGGGGCGGGTTGAACCGGACGGGGCGCGCCGGTGGGCACGGTCATGCGGGCGAGGGGGCGGATGTTCTCGCCGGCGAGGCGCCCGATCTCGGCGCGGATGTCTTTCAGCGCGACCTGGGCCTTCAGGGAGGCGACGTCCTTCTTGCCGTGTAGTTTCAGGAACCGCTCATAGTAGATGTTCGCGCGGTACAGGGCGTTGACCTTGGCGCGGTCGCCGGCCTTCTTCGTCAACTCGCGGTAGTACCACGTGCCCAGCTCCTTGCAGCCGTTCGCGTCGAGCTTGTCGGGCGCCCCGGCGGCCATCGGGAGATACGTGTTCCACACCTCGCCCGCCGCGTCGGTGAGGTGTTCGGCCGCCGCGGCGGGGTTGTCCAGGTCGACCGTCAGCGCCTCCAGCAGCGCCTTGCGGGCGGGGGTGTTGTCGGGCTTGCTCTTCAGGATGCGCTCGTAACCGGCCACCTTCTTCCGGACGCCCGCGAAGTGACGGGCCCGCGCGCCCGCCTGCGTGATCTCGTCCTTGTCCGGATGCTGAATCGCCGTCGCGACGGCAGCGGCTTCGGTGTACGTTGCCGCCGCCTTGTCCCACTCGTCGACCTTTTCGTGCTTCTCCGCCGCCGCGAGCAGGCGCGAGATCCACTCCCGCCCTGCGACGAGCTTGTCCTTCCGCTTCGCCCGGCGGTACCACGTGCGGTACAGCGTCATCCGCCGATCCCGCCATTCGTCCGCCCGGTCCGTATCCTTCGCAACGAGGTGCCCCAGCGCGCCGTTGAGTTTCTCGACGAGATTGCCTGTCAGCTTCGCCTTCATGCCGTATTCGACCGCGCGGCCGTACAGCGCCACGAGCAGCGGGCGATTCCCCTCGGCCAGCCGGGCGGCGGCGATGAGCTTCTCCGCCCGCTCGGCGTCGGTCTTCGCGCCGGCCGTCACCTCCCGGATCAGCGATTCCGTCTCCCGATCCGCCACCGCGACGGCTGCGCACACCCCCGCCAGGAGCAACCCGCATAGAATCGCAGCGCCTCGTGTGCCAGGACCGTGGCGCAACCCGCTCGAACCACTCATATCCATAGGACGTGCTCCCCGGGATCTGCAGAATCGACGTGCCCCCGATTCTAGTCCAATTCCCTTGTTCTGCAATCCTTAATCCCGAACATCCCCCTGGAAAACCCACGGCAAGCTCGCCGTGGGCTTTGGAGGTGTTCGCTCCTCAGACCCCAGTCCCTGGTCCCCAGTCCCCGGTCCCTGTCGTTGCCGTTTCTGCCGTTTCTGACGGCTGATGGCTGAGTGCTGAATGCTCCTTCCACTTCCCTTGACACACCCCCGCCGGGTGCATACGCTACGGGTTCGGTCCAGTCGCGCCGGTCGGGGCGGGCGTACCGTTTCGAGCGGCGGCTGAGCAAGGAGATGCACTATGAAACGTCGCACGTTCATGAAAGGGGCCGCCGTGGCGGGTATCGGAGCCACGACCGGCGTGCCCGGCATCCTGTCGGCGAAGTCGCCCAACGAGAAACTCAACATCGCGCTGATCGGCGTCGGCGGGCGCGGACGCAGCAACACCAACGGCGTGAAGAACGAGAACATTGTCGCCCTCTGCGACGTCAACGCCAAGAACATGGCCCCCGCGGCCAAGCAGTTCCCCAAGGCCAAGCAATATCAGGACTGGCGGAAGTGCGTCGACCAGAAGGACATCGACGCGGTGGTCTGCTCGACGACCGACCACACGCACGCGTTTGTCAACGTCTGGGCGATGAACCGCGACCAGCACGTCTACTGCGAAAAGCCCCTGGCCAACTCGGTCGAGGAAGCCCACGTCGTCCGCCAGAAATACCTGGAGAAAAAGGACAAGATCGCCACGCAGATGGGCACGCAGATCCACGCGACGGACAACTATCGCCGCATGGTCGAACTCATCCGCGGCGGCGCGATCGGCACGCCCAAGGAGGTCCGCGTCTGGTGCAGCCGCGCGCCCAAAGGGGGCAGCTACCTGCCCGCCGCCGGGGAACCGCCTGCCCACCTCAACTGGGACCTGTGGATCGGCCCCTCGAAGTTCCATCCCTACAACCCCGGGTACGTCAGCGGATGCCTGAAGTGGAATCGCTTCTGGGACTTCGGCAGCGGACAGATCGGCGACATGGGCAGCCACATGATGGACATGGCCTACTGGGGGCTCGATCTGAAGCACCCGACCTCCTGCGAAGCCCAGGGATCCGAACTCAACTCGGACACCTGCCCGACGTGGCTGACCGCCAAGTGGGACCATCCCGCCAACGACTGGCGCCCGGCCGTCAAGGTCTACTGGTATGACGGCGGCAAGAAGCCTGGCATGCCCACGAAGCTGTTCAACCGCGACGAGATGTTCAAGGGCGTCCTCTTCAAGGGCGACAAGGGCTACCTGATCTGCGACTACGGCTATCGCATCTACATGCCGACCACCGCGGACATGACCCACTACAAGGCGCCGGCCGGCGAGAAGGACCTCATTCCGAAGTCGCTGGGGCACCACCAGGAGTGGATCCACGCCTGTAAGACGGGCGCGGCGACCGGATGCAACTTCGATTACTCCGGCGCGGAGATCGAGAACAATATGCTGGCGCTCGTCTCGTACCGCCTGGGTACGGTCAGCAAGTCCAAGTCCGCCGCGCCCGCCAAGGGCAAGAAGGGCCGCAAGCCCAAGGGCGATGCCCCCGTTGCGGCAGCCAGCGAGGCGGTCACGACGGGCAAGAAGCTGATCTGGGATTCCGCGAACCTCAAGGCCACCAACTGCCCCGAGGCGGATCAGTTCATCCGCAAGACGTATCGGGACGGCTGGGTGCTGGACGGCTGAGTTCGACTGCAATCGCAACCAACGGGCAGGCGCCGCGGATGTCGCGGGTCTGCCCGTTGTCGTGCGCAGAGAGAGCGATTAGCGATTAGCGAACCTGCCTGCCGGCAGGCAGGTTCGCTGATCGCGAATCGCTTTTCTCGCTTCTGGCAGGTCCAAACCGCCGCGCCTTGCGTCTACAATACCAACGGCGGAATTCCGCCGGGAAACCATGGGAAAGGTCCAGCGATGATTCGGAAGATGACGGTCGGTGTGGTGCTGCTGGCGTTGACAGTGATTACCGTGGGGCAGGTGAAGCGCGGTCCGGTTGCACGACCCGCGCCGGGACGGCCGGGGGTGAAACTGCCCGGACGGGGAGGCCCCGCTGCGAAAAAGGTGAGCGTCTTCGATCAGTTCAACAAGGCGCAGGTCGCGTTCATCGCCGTGGTGGAGGACGTCAAGTACGGGCCCGTCGCGATGAGCTACCCGCCGATCTACAACCTGACGATCACGTTCGGCGAGGTCCAGGCCCTGCGGGGCACGCCGGGCGAGAAGCCCTCGCTGCACTACAGCGCCCGCCAGACGAAGAAGCCCACGTTCCCGAAGGGCTCGAAGATGCTCGTGGCTGCCTCCCGCCAGCAGGGGCGCATGCGGATCAGTGCGATCGTCGAGGCGAGCGAGAAGAACGTCGCGGAGGCCGACAAAGCGCTGGCTGTGCCGATCGGCTGGTCGTTCGAGAAGGGCAACGTTGTCTCGCCGTGGTCGAAATTCGGCGAGAACGCCTGGCCGAAGGGCATAAAGCTCGCCAGAAAGACGGTCTGTTCGAAGACCGGTCGCCCGGCCCTGTTTGCGGGGGAGGCGGTCGAGCTGACGGCGGAGTTCGTCCCGCCCGTCAAGGAGGTCAAGTGGCGGAACCCCAACGGCGACGGCGAGTTCAAGGTCACCTTGACCAACACGTCCGACAAGCCCGTTTCCGTCCCCGCACTGCTCGCGACCCGCAAGGGCGACAAGCAGAAGATCCTCTGGGCCGAAAGCCTCTTCGCGCTGAACAAGGGCAAGGCCTTCTTCCTGCCCGGCGCGGGACAGGTGCCCGCCGACGCGAAGGCCGCCACGCTCGGGCCGAAGGAAAGCGTCTCGACCGTCATCAACACGCTGCGGTTCGTCGGCGTGAGTTGGCCTCGCGGCGGATACCGGATCTACTTCCAACTCTGCCTCGGCGAGCTGTCGGCGGAGGCGCAGTTCTACTACTACTCGAAGCACCACGATCCGATTCGGAAAGCGTTGAGCGACTAGGGACCTGGGACCAGGGACTTGGGACCAGGGGGTCGCCCCTTCGGCGTGGTCCCCCAAGCCCAGGCACTGCGCTGCCTGGGTGTTGTCTCTGTCGTTACTGATTGCTGACTGCTGAATGCTCCTTCCCCCGTTGCCACTCCTGTCGAGTTGGGGTATCGTATCCGTTCAGGACATTCTCCCGGCGCCGCGGGGCGTCGGGACTGAATCCAACTGATAGGAGCGGCTTCCATGAACAGGTATGCAGCGCTGTGCGGACTGGCGGTGGTGGTTCTGACGGGGACGATCGTAACAGGCGCGGACTGGCCGCAATGGCGCGGACCCGCGCGGGACGGGCTGTGTACGGAGACCGGGCTGCTGAAGACGTGGCCCGCAAACGGACCGAAGCTGCTGTGGACGGTCAGGGGGCTCGGCAAGGGATTCTCGACCGTCTCGGTCGTCGGAGACACGCTCTACACGACCGGTTTCGACGGGACGAAGGGCAACGCCTTCGCAATCGGCACGAACGGGAAGATCAAGTGGAAGAAGCCGTACGGCACGGAGTCGAAACGCGGGCGGTACATCGCGGCCCGCACCACCCCGACGTTCGATGAAGGCAAGCTGTACGTCTTCAGCAGCGATTTCGACATGACCTGCCTGGACGCGAAGACCGGAAGGACCGTCTGGACCATCAACACGAAGGCGAAGTTCGGCGGGCGGGACATCACCTGGAACCCGGCCGAGAGCCCGCTGATCGACGGCGAGAAGGTCATCTGCACGCCGGGCGGCGAGAGCGCGACGATGGTCGCCCTGAACAAGACCACGGGCGCGGTGATCTGGAAGTCGACGGGCATCCGCGACAAGGGCGCGTACTGCAGCCCGATTATTATCGAGCGCGGCGGGCGCAAGCTCTACTGCACCGTCGTCAGCGATCACGTCATCGGCGTCGACGCCAAGACCGGCAAGTGCCTGTGGAAGCACCCGTTCAAGAACCGCTACGCCGCTCACCCGAACACGCCGATCTACTCCGACGGGCTCGTATACGCCACGGCGGGTTACGACCACGGCGGCGTCTGCCTGCAACTGAACGCCGACGGCTCGGCCGCCAAGGTCAAGTGGACCGACGAGACGTTGGATATCCACCACGGCAATTGCGTGCTGGTCGACGGGCACATCTATGGGGCGAACTGGAAGGGCAACCCCACGGGCGACTGGGTCTGCCTCGAGTTGGCGACGGGCAAGGTGAAGTGGGAGAAACACTGGAACAGCAAGGGCTCGATCCGCTACGCCGAAGGCATGCTCTACCTGTACGACGAGAAGGAAGGCGGCGTGGCGCTGGTGCGGGCGACGCCGCAGAAGTTCGACATGGTCAGCTCGTTCCGGGTTCCTCGCCCGGCCGGCGGCGCGAAGGCCGCCCCCAAAGGCCCCAAGGGCAAGGGCCGCTCGCGCTCCAGCAGCGAGCCCTACTGGGCCCACCCCGTCATCGCCAACGGCGTGCTCTACTTGCGTCACGCCGAGCGGCTGATGGCGTATGACGTGAAGGGAAAATAAGCGATACGCGAATAGCGATTCGCGATGAGGGAGAGGAAACGGCACCCAGGCAGCGCAGTGCCTGGGCTTGGGAGACGCTGGAGCGGTTGCCCTGTTGCCTGTTCCCTTTTGCCCGTTACCGTTTCCCTGGTCGCTACCTGCCTGCCGGCAGGCAGGTTCGCTAATCGCTAATCGCTGCCCCGCACCATGCTACGCATTCGCAGAATCTTCGCTGTACTCGTTGTCTGCATCCTCGTCGGCGGCATCGTGTGGTGGAACTGGCGCGACGCCGCCGCGGGCGCGGGGCGGGTGCGGGTGCGCTTCTGGAACGGCTTCACGGGGCCCGACGGGCGGACCATGCTCCGCCTCGTGAAGCAATTCAATCGCGAGAATCCCGACGTCCACGTCCAGATGCAGCGGATGGACTGGAACACCTATTACAATAAACTCTTCGTCGCCGGCATGGGCGGGCGGGCGCCGGAAGTGTTCGTCATCCACACCAGCAGCCTGCCGCGGTTCAGCCGGGCCGAGTTCCTCCGGACGGTCGACGACCTCGTCGCCCGCCCGGGCAGCCTCGACGTGACGCTCTTCGACGAGGGCTGCTGGCGCGGGGCGGAGTTCAACGGCCGGCATGTCGGCGTGCCGCTCGACGTGCATCCGCAGGGGCTCTACTACAACCGCAAGCTCTTCCGCGATGCGGGCATCGTCGATGAGAACGGACGCGCCAAGCCGCCCACGAACCGCGCGGAGTTTCTCGACATGGCCACGCGGCTCACGAAGGACCTCGACGGCGACGGCGAGATCGACCAGTGGGGCTTCGCCTTCACGAATCTGCGGAACAACTTCCTGACGCTTATGCCCCAGTTCGGCGGGCGGTACTTCACGGACGACTTCGGCCGCTGCACGCTGACCGAGGCGCCCAACGTCGCGGCGCTGCAGTTCGGCGTCGACCTCATCCACAAGCACCGCGTCGCGCCGGCGCCGGAGGACATGCACACCTGGATCGGCTTCCGCCAGGGGAAGATCGCCATGGTCTTCGAGGGCGTCTACATGATGCAGTCGTTGCTGCGCCAGAAGGACATCGAGTTCGGCGCCGCCCCCGTTCCCGTGCTGGGCGGCCGCCCCGGCACGCACGTCGACTCGCACACCCTCTGCTTCCGCAACGGCCTGAACGGGCGCGAACTCGACGCGACGTGGCGGTTCGTGATGTTCCTGTCCGACCACAGCCTCGAATGGTGCACCGGCGGGCAGGTGCCCGCGCGGCGCGACCTGCGTGAATCGCCCGACTTCGACAAGCAGCCCGTGCAGAAGCAGTTCGCCCGCCAGATGGGGTCCCTGAACTATCCGCCGCCCGTGCCGTTCTACACCGACTTCGGGAACGAGCTCGGCCACGCCGTCGATCAGTCGCTCCGCCATGCCCACAAGTCGCCAGCCGACACGCTGGCCGAGGCGGCGGCCAAGGTCGACAGCATCATCGAACGCGATCGCCGCATGTACCCCGACGCGGGGGACGCCCCATGAAGCCTCATGGACGCCTGCGCGCCGTCAGCGGCTACCTGTTCACCGCGCCGTACCTGATCCTGTTCGGGGCGTTCATTCTCCTGCCCGTCGTGTTCGGGCTGGGCCTGAGCCTGACCGACTGGGAGATGCTGTCGCCGCTCGAACCGAAGTTCGTCGGCCTGGACAACTACAACGAGGCGTTCGGCGATCAGTGGTTCTGGAAGGCCCTTAGCGCGACGGCGCTGTTTGTCGTGATGATTGTGCCGATCAAGGTCGGTCTGGCCCTGGCGATCGCGCTGGGGTTGGCGGCCCTCAAGACCCGCCGCGCCCTGTACCGGGCGGCGGTCTTCCTGCCGATCATGATCAATATCTCCGTCGCGGGCATCCTCTGGCGGTGGTTCTACAACAGCGAGTTCGGCCTGTTCAACGCCTACCTCGCCAAGGTCGGCGTCAAGGTGCCCTGGCTGACCGACACGCGCGTGGCGATGCCCTCGGTCGTGCTGATGACGCTCTGGTGGACCATCGGCGGGCCCGCGGTGATCCTCCTGGCGGGGATCAAGCAGATCCCGGACAGCTACTACGAGGCGGCCGCCATCGACGGCGCCACGCGCTGGCGGCGGTTCCGGCACATCACGCTGCCGCTGCTCAAGCCCGTGATGCTCTTCGTGCTCGTGATGAACATCATCGGCTCGTTCCAGGTCTTCGGGCAGACGTTCATGATGACCCGGGGCGGGCCCGAGCGGTCCACCCGCGTGCTCGTGCAGTACATTTACGAAACCGCGTTCAACTCCTACCGCATGGGCTACAGCGCCGCGATGAGCTGGCTGCTGTTCGCCATCATCGCCGTCTTCGCAGCCATCCAGTTCTTCCTCCTGAGGGAGAAGTAGCATGAGCGGGAAGAAGACATGGTGGCTCGAGCCGTTGATGGCGTTGGTGGGGCTGGCCTTCGTGCTGCCCGTGGTGTTGATCGTCGTGACGGCCTTCAAGGGCGAAAGCGAGATCCTCAAGTTCGAGTCGTTCCTGCCGCAGGAGTGGACGACGGAGAACTTCCGCGAGATCCTCGACAACTCCGAGGAGATCCCCATCGGGCGATGGTTCCTCAACAGCCTGTTCATTTCGTCGGCGGTGACGCTGCTGGTGCTGACGGTCTCGTCGCTGGCGGCCTACGGGCTGGCGAGGCTGAACCTGCCGGGGCGGAAGACGGTCTTCGCGATGATCGTCGCGACGATGATGATCCCGGGGCAGATCCTGCTCGTGCCCGTGTACCTGATCCTGAACTGGCTGGGCTGGCTGGACACGCCGGCGGCGCTGATCATCCCGGCCGGCGGCGGGGCGTTCGCGGTGTTCCTGCTGCATCAGTTCTTCCGGAACATTCCGCGCGAGTTGGAGGAGGCCGCCGCCATCGACGGCTGTTCGCGCCTGGGCATCTACTGGCACGTCGTGCTGCCGCTGAGCCGGCCCGCGCTGGCGACGCTGGGCATCTTCACCTTCATCGGATCGTGGAACGCCTTCATCGGCCCGCTCGTGTTCCTCGACTCCGTCGACCGCTACACGCTGCCCGTCGGCATCGCGCTGTTCCAGACGAGCTACACCGCCGAGTACGGCCTGATCCTCGCGGCCAGCCTCATCTGCACGCTGCCCGTGATCGTGATCTTCCTGCTGTTCCAGAAGCACATCATCAAGGGCATCTCGCTGTCGGGGCTCAAAGAGTAGCGATTCGCGATTCGCGATTGGCGATTAGGGAAAGGAAGAGATAGCCACCGAGTCCGACGAGGGGCAGGGCCA
>CAZEJA010000031.1:0-14177 GCA_964512215.1 uncultured Planctomycetaceae bacterium | reverse complement strand
TGGCGGCGTCGTTGAGGCGGCAGGTGTACTGGACCATCTCGCCGAGGTAGAGGGTGCTTTCGACGGTGGCGGTCAGGCCGGCGTCGTCGGTGGGGGCGGCCGGGGCGGCGTCTGAGAGGATCTCGATGTGCTCGGGACGGATGCAGCACGTGACGACGGAGCCCTGGGGGGGGCAGTCCGGGGCGGAGGCCAGCAGCGTGCCGACGGGCGTGTCGACGGCGGCGATCTCGCCCGCGCGGGTGATGCAGCCTTCGATGAAGTTCGCCTCGCCGAGGAAATCCGCGACGAAGTGCGTAGCCGGGCGGTCGTAGAGTTGCTCGGGGGTTCCGGTCTGGACGATCCGCCCCTCGTTCATGACGGCGATCCGGTCGGCCATCGAGAGGGCTTCTTTCTGATCGTGCGTGACGTAGACGCTGGTGGTGCCCGTGTCCTTGACGAGGCGTCGCAGTTCGGTGCGCATGTGCATCCGCAGGCGGGCGTCGAGGTTGCTGAGCGGCTCGTCGAGCAGGAGGCAGTCCGGTCGGGCGGCGAGGGCCCGGGCGAGGGCGACGCGCTGCTGCTGCCCGCCGGAAAGCTGGTTGGGCTTGCGGCGGACGTGGCTTTCCATTCGGACGCGCCGGAGGCTGGCCCGGGCGGTCTGCTTGCGGTCGGCCCGCGAGTCGCCGCGCATGCGCGGTCCGAACTGGACGTTCTGGTCGACGGTCATGTGCGGCCAGAGCGCGTAGTTCTGGAACACCATGGCCGTGCTTCGGTCCTCGACGGGCAGGTCGGTAACGTCCGCGTGTCCGAACAGCACCTGCCCGGAGTCCGGCTTGATGAGCCCGGCGATGATCCGCAGCAGCGTGGTCTTGCCGCAGCCGCTCGGTCCGAGCAGGAAGAACAGCTCGCCGGACTCGACGGTCAGGGACACGTCGTCGACCGCCCGGACGGCCGCAGCGCCGCTGCCGTAGACCTTCGTGACGTTCTGGAGCGTGATGTCAGTCATGGGTATGGGTCATCCGTAATCGGTAATCCGGTATCCGGTATCTTTTACCACAGAGGCACAGAGGGCACAGAGGGGAAGAAGCGAATCGTGAATGTCGAATAGCGAATAATGAATGTCGAAGTGGAAGAGGAAACAGCGCCCTGCCAGCTTCCTCTTCTCTTCTCTCTGTGTCCTCTGTGCCTCTGTGGTTTGCTGTTTGTCATGCCCGGAAGATTGCTCCCAGTCGCTTGCCGAGCAGGGCGGCGGCGATGGCGAGGGTGCCGCCCAGGAAGGCCATGCCGTAGACGCCCAGGGCGGAGGCGACGTTGGCGGAGTCTTCCGTGCCGGTGCTGGCGAGGATGTACAGTTGCTTCGTGATCGGGTAGTGCTTCGACAGTTGCGCGAGGATCAGCGAGTCGCTGACTTCGAGGACCGCGAAGGCGAACGTCAGCACGCCGGCGGCGATGAGGATGGCGGCGAACAGGGGCAGCGTGATGCGGAGGGCGGCGGTCATCCGCGAGGCGCCCAGGTTGCGGGCGGCCTCTTCGAGCGATTCGGGCACCTGCTGCAGCCCGGCCGAGACGCCGCGGACGACCAGCGGCAGGCGGCGGATGGAGTAGGCGGCGATGAGGATGACCATCGGGTACGTCCCGAGCGGGCCGAAGGGCTTGAGCGGGCCGGCGGCGGTCAGCGCCACGTAGCCGGCCGCCATGATCAGCCCGGGCACGGCCAGCGGGAGCATGGTCAGCCCGTCCAGCAGCGTCCTTCCGAAGACGCGCGACCGCACGATCAGCCAGGCGGCCATGCCGCCGACGACGAGATCGATCGCGGTGGCGATGCTGGCGTACTGGAGGCTGTTGAGGATGCTGTTGTACGTGTCCGGCTGGGTGATGACGAACCGCAGGTGTCGGAGTGTGTACTCGGTGGGCAGGATCGTGTTGACCCATCGCCCCGAGACGGCCGTCAGGACCACGCCCGCGTGAGGCAGGAGGGCGGCGAAGATGACACCGCCGAACAGCGCCCACGCGCCGAGCGTTCCGGCGGCGCCGAGGGGGCGCAGCTCCGCGGAGACGGTCGCCTTGGACGACTCGGCCGCCGGGGCCCGCCCGAAGAGGAACTTGCCCAGCACGTAGAGCGTGATCGAGCCGGAGAGCATGATGAACACGAGGCTGTAGGTGCGGGGATTGATGGAGTCCTTGGCGAGTTCGCGGAAGATCGTCACGGGCGTGAGGTGCTCGTAGCCCAGGATCAGCGGCGTGCCGATGTCGGTCATCGACCAGATGAAGATGATGGTCCCGCCCGCGAACAGGCCCGGGCGCATCAGCGGCAGCGTGATGCGGAAGAACGTGCGGATGGGTCCGGCGCCCAGGTTCCGGGCGGCCTGCGAGTAGGCGGGGTCGACGTTGGCCAGGGCGGCGGTGGCGTTGAGGTACATGATCGGGAACAGGTGCAGCACCTGGAGGACGGCGACGGCGTAGAAGCCTCCGCCCAGCCAGTCGGGCGGGCGGGACTGCGCGAAGTCGAGCAGGCCGATGCGTTCCAGCAGCAGGTTGAACACGCCGAACTGGCTGAACAGGTGGCGCATCGACAGGGCCCCGACGAAGGGGGGCAGGATCATGGGCACCAGCAGCAGCACGCCGAGGGCGGCTTGCCCGCGGAACCGGCAGCGGGCCCGGACGGCCGCCAGGGGCAGCGCGATCAGGAGCGTGCCCAACGTGGTCACGCAGGCGAGGGCGACGCTGTTGAGCAGTTCGCTCGTCAGGACGTTGTTGGAGGCGATGCGTCCGAACCAGTAGAGGCTCAGCCGCCCGTCGCGGAGGAAGCCCGTCGCGACGACGAGCCCGATCGGCAGCAGGAGCAGCAGCGCCAGGGCGGCCAGCACCAGGGCGGTCAGCGCCAGCGGCAGGGGGCGCCGCGAGGTGACCGCGGTCAGGCGGACCAGCGGGTTGTCCTTTTCGGGTGCGGGCGTCACCGGGCGACTCGCTTGTAGGTGGACCGGAAGAAGTCCTGCCACGCCGTGAGGATCAGCTCCGCCTGGACGGGGTCCTTGAGCTGCTTGCGGATACGGGCGACGCGGTCGAGCGTCGTGACATTGGCGGGCAGGCGCGTGAAGTCCGCGAAACGGCGCTCGTATTCCTCGCGCGAAGCGAGGTCGGCGCGGAGTTCATGCAGGCGCCGCCGCGCGTCGCGGAGGGCGTTGCGGTTGTCGACGGCGGCGGTGCGGACGAGCTGTTTGAGCACGCTGTAGAGTCCGGCCTTGTTCATGGCCTCGTTGGGCTTGAGGGCCGCCCCGGCGCGGTAGAAATTGGTGATGCGCGGCGACATCTGCCCGGCGTAGGTGTCGTAGACGTCGCGCCGGATCGGCGTGCGCCCCAGCAGGCTGCGGGCGGGGCCGTCGGGATGCCCGGGCGGCAGGGCCCAGAGGGCCTGTCCGCGCTGCGAGAGGACGAACTCGACGAACCGCAGCGCGAGCTGGCGGTTGGGCGGGCCTTTCAGGATGCCGATGGGGTCGGGGCTGAAGATGGTCTGCCCGGGCGGGCTGAGGTAGACCAGCTCGTCGGGCGCCTCGGCGACGCGGAGGATGCCGTAGAAGTCGATACACGTCGCGACGAGCGCCTCGCCCAGGGCGGGCCCGTTGGCGGCGGACCCGGCGCTGTCGACGAATCGCTTGGCGTTGCCCAGCACGCCGAGCAGCTTGGCCCATCCTTCGGTCCACGTGGGGGCGGACTGGACGATCATGAGGTAGGAGACCGCCGCCGAGCCGGACTGCGTGGGGTCGGCCAAGGCGATCAGGTCGACGAAGCGGGCGTCGCCCAGGTCGTCCCATCGTTGCGGGGGAGCGATGTTGCAGCGGGCGAGCATGCCGGCGTTGTAGATGAAGCCGAACCCGCTGACGGCCGACCCGCACCAGCGGAGCTTCTCGTCGACCATTCGAATGCCGCCGACCTCGCCGGGGATGTTGGCCAGCACGTCGGCGGACAGGTCCATCGGCTCGAGCAGGCCTTCCTCGGCGATGGGGACGAACATGAAGTCGCCGCCGCCCCAGAGCACGTCGATGCCCGACGTGTCGCTGCGGGCGTAGACGTTTCGCAGATACTGAGCGATTGCGTTGCCTCCGCCGCCGACGTCGCGCCATTCGATGTCGGCCTTCTGCCCGAACTCGCGAGCGTGATGGAGCAGGAACGCCCGCTCGAACTCCTTCTGGATGTTCTCGTTGTGGGGACTGATGACGACGAGGCGTGCGGGGGGCAGGTCGTTGAGAGCTTTTCCCCACTTGGCCTGCACGGCGCGGTCGGTCTGAGCGACGCGGTCGTCGGCGGGGCCTTCGCGGACGGCGTCGCAGCCGGCCGACATGCCCGCCCAGGCGACGATCAAGGCGACCGTTCGAGCCAGCAGGAGCTTCCTGTCCGGGTCGAACGGGGGGGGATTCACAGGTCCAGCTCCCCGAGGAGGCCGAGCGTCTCGTCGTGGCGTCGGAGGACCGGCAGCAGATCGTCGGTGATGAACTGCGCGAACCCGGCCTGCCTGTCGGGCCAGTCGCCCAGGGACGCGACGGCTGAATTGCACAGTTCGCGGATGTGCTCGCGGGTGGCATCGACGCCGCCGCCCGGCGCCTGAGGCAGCGTGAACTTGCCCCTTGCCTCGTCCGTGCCGAGCGTCTTGCCCGCCTCCGGCTCGGCGGCGACCACGTCGAAGAGGTCGTCGGCCAACTGGTAGGCGGCCCCCACGCGGTAGCCGGCCTCCTCCATCGCCGCGGCCAGGGATGCGTCGGCATCTGCTGCCGCCCAGGCGGTGAAGGCGAACAGCGGGCCCGTTTTCGTCCGCGCCAGGCGGAGGCAGGTGGGCTCGTCGACGGCCTGGCCTCGCAGGAGCAGTTCCTGCTCGGTTTCGGCCCCGATGACCTCCCGGACCTTACCGACGAAGTGCTTGAGGTGGGGCGTTCCGGGCACGTCGATGAGCACGTCGAGGGCCTCGCACAGCAGCAGATCCCCCAGCAGGACCGCCCCCGAGGGGCTGGTCGCCTGCCAGAGCGTCGGGCGGGCGCGGCGGATGACGGCGTTGTCGATGACGTCGTCGTGACAGAGGCTGGCGGTGTGGACCAATTCCGTCGCCGCACAGGCGGCCGCCAAGGCGTTCGGCGCTTCGGCGGCCAGGCGACCGGCCAGGCGGGTGCGCAGCATCTTGCCCGGCAGGAGGCCGCCCACCTCGCCCACGCCGGTGGCGGAGGCGATCCGCGCCAGCCGTTCGGCGACGACGCGTCGGGTGGCCTCGAGAAGGCCCGTGGATGTTCCGGATGCCGTTTCGGTCACGCTGCAAGCTCCTGCTGTCGCCGTCGCATCGCGCCACAGCGACGCGTCATTCTATGGATTTCGGGCTCCCGTTGGTAGCAATTCCTTGCCTTCGGCGCGTGGACGGTATAATGGTCCCGCCGGGACCGAGTCGGGCATATCTCCGGTTCGCGGCGTTCCGGCAAGACTGTGACATGAGACGACGCGACGTGCTCAAGACGGCGGGCGGTGGTGGTTCGTCACGCCGCAGGGAAAGCCCGTCTTCTCAATCGGAATGAACCGCATTGGCTCGGCCACGCTGCGGCAGGCGTTCGACGCGAAGGAGAAGAAATGACAGTGCGCATCTGCGGGGTGTTGGTGGTGTTGGCGGTCGGAACGACGGCGGGGCTGGTGTGGGCCGAGCCGACCTCGAAGGACGATGAGCGCCTGGCGAGGGCACTCAAGCGATTCCCGCAGGCGGACCTGAACGGCGACGGTGTGCTGACGGCGAGCGAAGCCCGGGAGGCGGCCAAGAAGTTCCGCGCCCAGCGAGGCGGGAAGGCGAAGCGTTCGCAAGGCGCCAAGGTCAAGCCCACGGAAGCGGACGTCAAATACGGCCTGCACGAGCGGAACGTGCTGGACTTCTGGAAAGCCGAATCCACCACGCCCACGCCGCTGGTGGTGTTCATTCATGGCGGCGGCTTCGTCGGGGGCGACAAGTCCAAAGTGAGCGGCTCGTCCGTCCAGAAGTGCCTCGACGCGGGCGTGTCCTTCATGTCCGTCAACTACCGCTTTCGCAAGCATGCGCCGATTCAGGATATCCTGCGAGACGCCGCGCGGGCGATCCAGTTCATGCGTCACCACGCGAAGAAGTACAACATCGACCCGAAGCGGATCGCGAGCTACGGCGGCTCGGCCGGGGCGGGCACGTCGCTGTGGCTGGCCGTTCACGACGACCTCGCCGATTCGGACAACGCCGACCCGGTCCTGCGCCAATCGTCGCGCCTCGTCGCAGCCGGGTGCCTCAACGGGCAGGCGACCTACAACCTGCTTGAGTGGGAGACGCTCATCGGGCCCTTCAAGAAGGAGTGGATGCGCACGCCGAACGAGCGGGTCGAGTTCTACCACTTCACCGACGAGTCCGACTTCGAGACGCCGAACGGCAAGAAGACCCTCGCCGATTGCAGCATGACCGGCCTGATCACGTCGGACGACCCGCCCATCTACATGCTGTGCCCGCTGCCCAACACCGAACCGACCAACCGCGGGCACTACGTGCACCACCCGCGCCACGTTCTGGCCGTCAAGAAACGCTGCAGCGAGAAGAAGGTCGAGTGCGTCACCGTCCTGCAGCAGAACCTGAAAGACGGCGCCAAGCCCCCGGAAGTCATAGACTTCTTCTTCAAGCATCTGAAGGTGCGGTAGAGGCGGTCACCCTACTGGGCGAGTCCACCCGACCGCAGTTGCTTCTTGGCTCGAGTTGCGAGTTCCATCACCTCTTCGCTGATGGAGGCGACGCACTTCTCCATCTCTTCACTGTCGATGAGTGCCACGCACGCATCATTGAACTCATTGAAGTTCAACTGCGGATACTTGGGATAGTCCCACAGTACGTATTCCGACTGTTTCCGGAAGTGCCTGATACTTCGAATGAGTTTCAGCGCCGGTACCATCCCCTCATCATCGCTCAAGCGAAGCTGTTTCTCGCCATCGTATAGAACCAGCCCGAAGTAGACGTTGTAGTCCAGCGCAATCGTTACAGCGATAGACCTGCCCGAAGGGAGACTCGCCAGCGGGAAGGATATCCCGTAGTCGCGCTTCTTGCGGCTGTTGGGCCGGTGGTATGTCGCAATCAGTTCGTCGCTGAAGGCACGGTCCTTGTGGAACTTCCCCGGGAATACGTCCGACTCCTCGATTCGCTTCTTCAGTTTCTTCCAGAAGTCCGACTGGATCGTCGCACGGATAGCCGGAAGCGCTTGCTTCTCGATGGCTTCCGCGGCCTTGAGAGTTTCAACGTCCGTAATCTGCTTTGCGATGTCCATGGCTAGTTCCTTTCGGTACATCCCGCCGGCAAGCCTCTGGACGAGATCCCGGTACTGGTTCAGCGTCTCGCGCAAGTTGGGCAAGAGCGCCGAAGCCTCGATACATGAATCGAGCCAACTGGCGATATCTTCGGCGTAGCTCAGGCACAGCACCTCAGTCGGCTTGATCGAGCCCAGACTGTATTCGGTAGGCGGATGACCATCCAGGGTCAGGTAGACGAGGTATGGCGTCTTCTCCGAGCTTCTCGCATAGTCCGAGTAGCGTTCGAGTTGCCGCTCCTGATCCGATGCGTAGACCTTGTTCTCGATAACCACCATCTTCCTCTCGCGTCGGCTATCGAGAACGATGTCCACTTGGCCAGTAACTTGATCATCCGGAGTGGGCCCAGAGACGGCGAATGCCTTCTCTCGCGAGACCGACCACTCCGTGTCGGGGTCTCGGTCGGCCAGAGTCGCCGTGGGCGCACCTTCGATGTGGCTGAGGAGGTCGAGAAACAGACGCTGGAACGTTACTCCTTGACCGTGGGACCCTCTGGGGTCCAGCAGTTCCGCGATGAAAGCGGAGTGGCATTTGACCTCATCCGTCGAGCGGTCGAGGATGTCGAAGATGTTGAAGAGCGCGCCTCGATCCCGTGCTGCTCGTTCGTGACGGTCCACAACGGACTTGGCGTGGTACAGCAACGAAAGTCCCTTCTCTGAAGCCATGCTCACCTTCCTGTCGCGGTGTCTCCGCGTCTATGCCACATGGAACCCCAGCTTCCTCTTGAGTTCGATTCCCGCGTCGTTTAATGCCAGATCGATCAGGTGCAGGTCTACGGTCACAGCTTCACCACGATCCGGCTGATCGTCTGCTTCCGCATTGTCCGACTGGACGGCGAGGATGTAAAGCGTGTTGGACAGCTCCTCCAACTGGGCGCCGGTGTAGCCGTCCGTCGCTTCGACCAGATACTCCATGTCGGGCGGGGCGATGTGCGCATTCATCAGGCGTTTCTGCAGCATTTCCCGTCGAGATGCTGCGTCCATCTCTTCGATCCGGACGATGCGGTCGAAGCGGCCCGGGCGATTGCGCAACGCAGCCTCGATCACGTCGAGTCGGTTTGTCGTAGCGATGGTGATGAGGTCCTCGTTGTCGACGGCCCCATCCAACTGGTTCATCAGTTCGCCCAAGGCGCTCCCTCCCCGATGGTCACGGTCCTCGGCGAACAGGTCCAGGTCCTCCAGGAAGATGACGGCCGGGCTCACCATCCGCGCCAACGAGAGGATGTCCTCAAAGGAGTCCGCGCCCCTGACGTGCCTCGGCGACACCCATAGGAACGAGCAGTCGAGTGTGTCAGCCAGCACCTTGCCGAGGAGCGTCTTCCCGGTTCCCGGAGGCCCGGCGAGAATCAACCCTCGCCGCGCTTTGACGCCCAGGGCCTTCAGCCTCCGACGATGCGCCAGGAATCCGCCCACGTGAGTCTGAATGGTCCGACGGACCGAATCCGACAGCAGGATATCGTCCCACGTGTACTCACGCTTGCGTTCGATGATCTCCCCATCCGCGAAGAAAGCCTGGCCGCGAAGGTAGTTATGCTCGTGGCAGTACCGACGCCACCGCTCCCAGAACTGCCCGGGGTCTCCACTCGACCGCACGCCTAGAATGAACCGCGAGTCCATGTGGGGAGAGTCATCCGCTGAGATGACAACCCGCTCGTCCGGCAAACAGGCGAACAGAAGCCCCTGCAGGAGGAAGCGCCGCGTGTCCCCGCTAACGCTCACCGTCCGATGCACGGCGTTGCCAATCAGATGGCGATCAATGTGTACAGAGAAGGCGACCTGCCCCCCGAGTTCGTGCACCAGCGGAGGGAAACACTCCAACATGAGGTAGCCCACGGTCAGGCTGAAGTCATGGGCGATCTCGTTACAGTCCTCTCGGCCAAGGAAGACTGAAGTGGCCCTCTGCTCCGCCTCCTCGATGAGCGACAGCTTGGTGGCAGTCGCGGTCGCCTCGGCCTCCGGGCTGAGACCCGTATCCGCCAGGCATGTTGTCCGGGCTCTGTGTTCGTCCCCACTCGCGGGTTCGCGATGCGTCTTCTCTGCGCGTGTGGTTTGTGCGCTCATCGTTGCTTCCTCTTGACAGTCCTACGGTACTGGCGGGAGGCTGCCGCAGTCTCCCTGGCGACGATCTCGACGAGTTCCCTGGGGCGGATCACCTTCGCCTGGCTTCCCCAGGACAGCACCCACGGCCAGATATCATCCAGGTGCGAGACGGTCACCTGGAACCGCAGGCGTCCGCCCGGAAGGTCCTTCAGCTTCTGAGAAGCATGCCAGCGGCGCTCGCGAATCAACTGACCCGACCAAGCCGCGAACTCGATCACGACCCGGTACTCCCCCGTGCTTTGGTAGGTCCCGAACGTTCCGGAGAAATACTCATCCGCGTCGAAATCGGTCAATTCGTAGTCGAAGGATTCTCCGGTCTGCGTCAGTTCCCGGACTCGGCTCACGTTGAACAGGGGAACCCGCGCGGACCGGTGATCGCGTGCGGCGAGATACCACGCCCCGCGTGCCTGGCGCAGGACATAGGGGTCAACCGTGTACTCTCGCGCTTGTCTCCGCCCCAGGGGGTGATACATCATTCGAAGCGTCTGGTTGTGCTTGACCGCTGAGCCGAGGATATCCAGAACGGAGGGATCGATGATGGAAACCGCTCCCCGATCGAAACTGATCCGGTGCAGGAGTTCCCTCGGAGGGATCTCCACCCGTTCGGGCAGACCCGCGATCATCCTGTTGAAGGCCCGTCTCATAGTCTCGACCCAGGGCGTGCCTGCGTAGGCCTCCAGGGCCTTCTCGGCGATCATCAGGGAGAACAGCTCCCCTTCCGCGATTCGAATGCTGGGCAGATCCCAGTTCGCCTCCGTGTACACGTACCCGCCCCGTGTCGCGTCGTATTCCACAGGGGCGCCGAGATCGTAGCGGAGGAAGTCGATGTCGCGGAGAATGGTCCTTCGGCTGACCTCCATTTCCCCAGCGAGTTGACGACAGTTCGGAGCACGTCCCGAACGGATCCGTTCGTCGATGAGCAGCACATGCCGCCACCGCGTGCGGAACTTGGAGTAGCTGTCCTGCCCCTTGGAGCGGGTGGCGGGCTTTGGCTTGGTGAGTTTCTTCGTCATCGAATTATCTCCGCGGGCATTATGGGGCGTGACATGTGACAGATGGTGTCACACCTGGGGGATATTCTCAAGAAATGTTCCGCGTTGGGGTACAGAGGCAGGGGGGGCGCTGCTCAGAAGCCGTGGTAGCTGGAGGACCAGTAGAGGGCGACCACGAGGAGGATTACTGCGCCCGCGAACCCGACGACCGGGGGGATCTTCCTCCGCTTGCAGGCGAACATCGCGGCGCCTCCGACCGCGACGGCAATCAGGCCCATCCCCACCCATGTCCACCAGTGCAGCAGGTGCTCGACGGACTGGCGACGGGGCCCGAACTGCAGGTGCAGCACGCCGGCGTGCACGAGCATGCCCAGGACGGGCACGAGCAGAGCGTCCAGCATGAGGGGGGTCGGCCGACCCGTGCGAATCAGGAAGACCAGATAGGGCAGGACCAGGAAGACCGCGAGCACCCATCCGCCCGCGAGCCAGGCAAGGGTGAGGGGCAGGGCCAGCACGGATTGGGCGAAGACGGCCGTCAGCCAGGCCGTCAGGAGCGTGGCGGCGGAGTGCGTCAGGGCGCTGCGGACGGGCAGGAAGCGGGTCGTCCGCAGATTGCGCCAGATCAGCGCGGTCCCGAAGGCGATCGAAAGCATCGCGGGTACCAATGTCGTGCCGAACTGGATCAGTGGCGCCTGGGGCCCCAATGCGGCGGCGAGCGGGCGCATCCACCCCACGTACAGCCAGTCCGCGGTCGCCGCGGCGGCGAGCAGCAACGTGATCTCGTGGAGTCTGCGGATCATCGGGAAGACGCCCTTCTCGGAAAGCGGGTACAGGCACGTGCTCGGCCTGTGGCCTGCGCCGAGCCAGTCCCCGTTTTCCTCGTCGCGACCGGGAACGCCCCGGTCCGGGCGACCACTCTACACGAGATTCGCCTTCGGCGGTAGGTTGTGGTGATTCGTCCGGGGGGAGGGGAAATCGGTTTTGCTGCGAAAGCAGGGGGTCTGGGCGTCCGAAGTAAGAGATGGCCTCTACTGTAGGAAAGGCGAATCAAGCCGGCGCGATCGCCGTCGCGGCCGAGCGAGCGAAGGTGCTGCGTCGGTGTTCAGAGAGGAAAGGTCCCGGAATGGACGGCAGGAAACCGAAGCTGCGAATCGGAGCGATGCTCCCGCTGCCGGCGTCTGTGGTGCTGGGCGTGCTGTTTTTCATGCCCTGGGTGACGCTGTCGTGCGACACGCAGGCGGCCCTGCAGGCGGGGGAGATGCCTCCGCTGTCGCCCGAGCAGCAATTGGAGTTGGAGCGCAACAGCAAGCTTATCCAGGCCAGCGGGTGGCAGCTTGCCCGCGGCGAGGTCACGGAGACGACCGTCGCCCCCATTCAGCGGAACGGCTTCCAGCAACAGGGGGAGATTCCATCGTCCCGCGTGTGGGCCTACACCGGGTTGGGCCTGCCCGTCCTTCTGCTGCTGATCAGTGCGATGCGCCTCTCGGGCGGAATGCCTCCCGGCAAGGCCGGCGGATGGATGGTTGTCGTCGGGCTGGCAGGCATTGTGCTGACGCTCGTGGTATTCTCCGTGAACTACGTCGACGACGTGACCGCGGAGTTCGAGACGGCCGAGTCCGCGGACCTCGGGCACATGACGATGAGGTCGCGCAACCAACTCCAGCTGGCGAGCCGCCAGGTGGAGAGGCAACTGAACGACCTGCTCAAGACGGATACCACGCCGTACCTGTGGATCTCGCTGGGCCTGTACGTGCTGGTCGCGGGGTGTGGGCTGTCCGGCGCGAACGGGCCGGAAATCATGTCCGTCGAGGCGTCCTCGCCAAACGCCGGCGCGGGCCCCCCGGATCCGTCGGACCGGCGCGACGCCCCGTCCCTGCCGGATTTCGGGCCGACGATCACCTAGGCCCGGCGGGGGTCACTCGTCGATCTGCGCGGGGAACTTCGGGGGCTGCCCGGACAGGACAGCGACGATGTCGTAGACCACGTCGCACATTCGCGCCATTGCTTCGGGCACGCGAGCGGCGATGTGCGGTGTGAGGATCACGTTGTCCAGGCCGAACAGGGGATAGTCGGCCGGCGGGGGCTCGGGGTCGTGACAGTCGATAGCGGCCGCCGCGATCCTGCCGCTGCGAATCGCCTCGCCCAGCGCCGCGTAATCCACGCACTGCCCCCGGGCGGCGTTGATGAACTGGGCGCCGTCTTTGCACTGTGCCAGCACGTCGGCGTTGATGATCTTCTCCGTGAGCTTCGTCAGCGGCGTGTGGATGGTGAGGATATCGCTGCGGGCGTACAGCGCAGCTTTGTCGACGGCCTCGGCGGGGTAGTCCAGTTCGATGGGGAGGATGTCGTTGTAGATCACGGTCATGCCCATCGCGACCGCGACGCGCCCGACGCGGCTGCCGATGCGCCCGCAGCCGAGGATACCCAGCGTCGCCGACGACGTGAACCGCCCGAACGACTGCTTGCGGATCTGGTGGAACTCCTCGGCGGAGACGTGCCCCGTCAGCGGCCAGAAGCGGCGGTTCATGTCGATGATCATGCGGATCGTGTAGTCGACCACCGCGAGGGTGTTGGCCTCGGGAGTGTGGACGACCTCCACGCCGCGTGCGCGGCAGGCGGGAACGTCGATATTCTCCAGCGCCACGCCCGCCCGTCCGACGACCTTGAGCTTCGGCGCGCGGTCCAGCAGGGCGTCGTTGACCTGCGTGTAGGTTCGCACCGCCAGCGCGTCGGCGTCGGTGACGGCCTCGGCGGCCTGCTCGGTGGGCACCCGCCGGACCTCGGCATGGGCCCGCAGGTATTCCAGCGACGGCTCGTCATACGGCTCGGAGACGACAATCACGGGTTTCTCGGATGAGGTCATCGGTCGACTCGCATTCAGGACGCAACAGGGATACAGGGATGCCAACGGGGAATCGTAGTTCGTCGCATCCGTTTTGTCCAGCGGACGCCACTTGGGATCGTTGACATTCGCGGACTTCCTCTTTATGGCAGGGATGAACGCGGACGAACGCAGATACAGAAGAGGCGGTGAGACGGCGAAGTCAGGTTTCCAGTTCACCCGAGCGGGGTTGGCGCAGCAGGAGCCGCCCGTGGAGCGTGAGGCCACTGTCCAGATGTGAATGAATCCCTTCCCATCTGTGTTCATCTGCGTTCATCCCTGCCCACTCCGTTTGGAGTCCGGGAGAGACGCCCCGCTCGGCGCAGACTTCACCCGCGGCAGGGCGTGTGTCGGGATGGGGTCTACTCGGCGACTTCGGGGTTGGTGCGGGTCCGCAGGCGGTTGCGGAGACGCCACCAGAAACTACCCATGCCCAGGCGCCGCGACAGGCGGACGATCTGTTCGTTCTGCGGGTCCAGCGTCAGCGCGCGGGCGGCGTAGCGCCGGGCCCGTTGGATCGCGCCCTTCTGGAGGTGCGCCAGCGCCAGGTTGTACAGGGCCAGCGGGTACTTGGGCTTGAGTTTCAGTGCCCGGCGGCAGTGGCGGATGCCGTCGTCGATCCGGTCCATCTTGAAGAAGCTGACGGCCAGGTTGTGCTGGGCGTACGGGTCCTTCGGGGCGAGCTTGACGAGGCGCTTGAGCACCTTGTTGGCGTGGCGCGTCTGGTGGGCTTCGAGCAGCAGTTGCCCCAGTTCCTGCAGCATGGACGGGTCGTTGCCGCACCCCCGAAGTTCCGCGACCAGGTGTTTGCCCGCCTCCTCCGACCGCCCGGTGAGCATGAAGATCCGCGCCAACTTCGCGTGGGCGCCGCCGTAGCCGGCGTCGATCTTC
>CAZEJA010000030.1:0-14366 GCA_964512215.1 uncultured Planctomycetaceae bacterium | reverse complement strand
CTTACCGCTTAACTTAGGACCATTGGGGACTGTCCCGCTGTTTGGGACGGTCCCCACTTTCCGGGAAACAGGGAGAAGAAGCTGTCAGCACTCAGCAGTCAGCATTCAGTAACGGCAACAGAAACGGATTGCGCCCCTGCGCAGTGAAGCCGTCCAATAGCTATTGGACGGTGTCGTTCCCTCCCGGTCCGCCAACAGACGTTGGGGGTGTCACGCAAAAAGGGGACAGTCCCCAACAGCGGGACAGTCCCCATTTTGCTGCCCTCTGCGTTCTCTGCGTCTCTGCGGCCCACGCAAAAAGGGGACAGTCCCAACAGCGGGACAGTCCCCATTTTGCCTGGGTTACTGCTGCTCGCCGAGGCGGCGGTAGTATTGCTCGAGGACGCTGCGGTACTGCTCGGGCATCTTGCCCTTCATCGCGTCGGCGATGTCGTCGCGGATGTACTTGGGCATGGAGGAGGAACTGTCGGCCTCGACGTCGATCTTACCGGTCAGCAGATCGTTGGCCTCCTTCATCGTGCCGAGCAACTGCTTCTGCGCCCGCAGGGCGTTGTGGTAGCGGTGGTTCTCCAGGTCGCCCTTGACCTGGTTCATCAGCGTGATGGCCTGGAGGAACTTGAAGTTCCCGTAGTCGCCGGGCTTGAACTTGGCCTGCATCCGCTCGGCGCGGTTGACCAGCGCCGCCTGCTTGCCGGCCATCCGCTCCAGTTCCTTCGCCAGCGGGGGCGGCACGGGGCCTTCAAGGCCCTCCTCACCGCCGCCGGACACCTTCCCGCCGCCGGTGGCGCCGCCGGGAGGTTCCGTGGACGTATCGTCGACCTGCCCCTGCTGGAACGGCTCGGGCGTCAGGCGCGTCGGCGTGCGGCGCCCGCCCTTGCCGACGGCCTTGTCCTCCACGAACTCGCCGCCGCTCTTGCCGCTGCGCCCCTCGCCGCTTCGCCCGCCCATCTCGTTGGTGTTCGGAAGCTGGTTGCCCGTCACGCCCTGAGCGTTCATGCTCGCGATCGGACCGTCCATCGCGTCCCACCCCACGCCCTTGTCGAAGCTCGCGGTGTACTTGCTCGAGACGTCGTCCATCTCCTCGAACAGGTCCTCTTCCTGCTCGAGCAGATCGCCGACGAGGTCTTCCAGTTCCGTCGGCAGTTCCGCCTGCTCGACGTTCTCCTGCCCGCCGGCGGGGTCTTCCATCTGCCACTTGGTGCGGTCGGGCTCGTCCGGCAGCCACTTCTCCAGGTTGGCCGTCAGCGTCTCGGCGTTCTCGATGCCGCTGTTCTCGATCGCCGTGGCGATCTCGTTGGCCTTCTTGGACAGGGCGTCCTTGGCCATCGTGACGTCGGACTTCACCGCGACGAGTTCCTTGAGCATGGACGGGGTCGAGAAGTCCTGCTGGGCGAGCTTCGAGAAATCGGTGAACGCCTCGTTGATGAACTTCTCCCACTCGTCTTGCGTGTTGAGCAGTTCCTTGAGGAGGGCCTCGTCTTCCTTCGTGAAGTTGTCGGCCGTCTTCTTCGCGAGGCGCTCGGAGGCCTTGATGGCCTTCCGCTCGGCCTCGATGAACTTCTCCATCTGCTGCTTGAGTTCGGCGAGCTTCTCCTGCACCTCCGGCGGGATGTCCCCTCCCGCGGCGTCCTTGGTGGGGTCCTTCTCTTCCTTGAGCGCCGACGGCATGATCGCCAGCAGCGTCTGCAGCGTGTCGATGATCTTGTTCTGTGTCCCGCCGAGCATCACGCAGGCCTTCTCGCGGTCCGGGAACTGCTGCAGCACCACCAGCACCTGGGCCTGGTCGATGGCGGTCTGGGCCTCGTTGTTGGCCAGCAGCGCCACGGCCTGCTGAATCGCGACCATCTCCTGGTCGAACGGGAACTTCTCCGCCAGGTCCAGCAGGGCGGCCTTGATCTTCCGCTGCGCGTCGGCGATCTCCTGTCCGCTCGTGCGGATCTGCTCGACGGTCTTGTGCTTCTGCCAGCAGATCTCCGTGTTGACGCGCTCGGTCTCCTGCATGCGGAGGATTTCGAAGAGGCGCTTGCGGAGTTCCTCGAATCGCTTGGATTTCTCGGCGGCCACCTTGGCGGCGTCCTGAACGGTGATCTTGAATCGCTTGGTCGGTTCGGACAATTGCGGCCCGCCGACGCCGGGCAGATTGCGATTGTCGGTGGCGAGGGCGTAGTAGACGATCACGTCGCCCTCGGCGTATCCGCTGGCGAGGTTGAACGCGTAGTCGAACTCGCCTTCCTTGGCGCCCCGGGTGGCGTAGCGGAACAGCGGCTGGAGGGTCTCGGCGCCTTCCTTGCCCGCGTAGAGCGTCGCGCCCGAGACGCCGTACTTGTCGTAGACCTTGATTCGCGTGGGCACCTGCCCGCCGGGCGAGACCATCACGTCCTTGTTGGGCAGGACAAACTGGATTTTGGGCTTGGCGTCGGGCTCGGCACGGATGCGGAAGTACCCGCTCAGCCCGGCGTTCGCTCCGGCGGCCGCCCCGGTCTCGGGCAGTTGTTGCAGCACGTGCCCGGCGCTGTCCTTGACGAGCAGGCGGTAGGCGGAGTCGGCGTCGACGGGCAGGACCGTGGAGAAGCTCGTGCGGTCGGACCCGGGGTGCATCCGCGTGGTCGCGCCGTCCTGGATTTCGAGGTCGACGGCGGGCACGGAAGCCGACAAGCGGAGCGTGACGGTCGCCTTCGTGCCCATCGGGGCGTCGATGTTGCCGTCCGCGTTGCGAACTTCCCTCTTGGGCAGGGCGGTGTAGAAGGGGTACTCGTAGTTCAGGTCCAGACCCTCGACTTCGACGCGCTCGAGGACGTTGATCTGGTAGTAGGCCTTCCGTTCCGGCCAGCGGGAATCGCCGATGACCACCGCGTAGCCCATCGCCTGGTCGACGGCGCCGAGGGGGCAGGTGAAGGTCGTGTAGTCGTCGGCGGCCAGCATCGGGCGGGGTGCGGCGCCGTCGATGAGGACCTGCCCCTGGAGGAACCGGGCGTCGTCGTTGACGATCCGGGCGATGATCGTGACCGGTTCACCCGCGAAGCAGGTCGTGTCGCCGGGGGCGATGCTGAGCAGTTCGATGTCGTTGACGCTGGGCACGTGCGACGCGGGCGCGACGGCCGCCCAGAGGCCGCGCTTGAACGGGCCCGGCTGGAGGGCGGCGAACGTCACGACGGCGATCAGCGCCAGCGCCGCCGTCGCGGCCCATCGCTTCAAGGGCGTCGTGGAGACGCTCTCCATCAGGTCGGTGCGGCGGACGCGGCGGACGGCTTCCTCGATGGCCTTCTGCACGAGTTCGGGACTGGTCTGGTCGGCGTCTTCGGCCAACTGGACGGAATTGATCAGGTCGTTGCGGAGTTTGGGCTTGGCCTGCTCGACGAAACGGGCGACTTCCGCGGGATCCTGTCTCCAGAAGATCACGCGTCCGGCCAGCAGGAGCCCCCCGACGATCCAGATGCCCCCGAGCGTCGCCAGCAGCGCCCAGCGCAGCAGGGCGGGGGGCTGGTCGGACCAGTACCCCGCGGAGACCGCCACGACCAGCAGCGACAGCAGCACGATCGCGGAAGCGGCCGCCACGGACGTCGCCAGCCTCACCAGCCATCGTCGCAGGCGGACGTTCTCCAGGCGGTCGAAGATTTCATCGATGCCCCGGTAGCGATTGAGCGTCGTCATGGCCCTGGTTCCTCGATCAGATGCCCGGCGAGGGGGATTTCGCGCGTCCATGCGCATACACCCATCACCTGTACAAACGCACCCTTATTGTATCGGTTGCGGGGAAGTTCGGAAAGAAGCTTCCGGGGCAATGAGCCGCGACCGTGAGGGAGCGGAAGGCGAAGCAGAGGTCCCCAGCTGCGGTTCCGCTCCCTCACGGTCGCGGCTCTTTGGGTTCCGACGAACACTACTCGTTGAAGACTTCGTCGTACCAGGCGTGCATCTCGTCGTCGCTGACGGCGGTGGTTCGGCCGGCCTCGTACTCGGTTTCCACCTGGTCGCGGATCGCGAGAAGGCGGGCGTCGTCCTTGGCTACGTCGATGCCGTAGTGCACCTCGAGCCAGTGCTTGATGCCCGCGGCGCCGGATTTGTCGGTGATGGCCACCCCCGCGGGGCGCGAGAGGATCTTCTGCGTGTCGAAGCAACTGTAGATCTCTTCGCTCTTGAGCAGCCCGTCGGCGTGGATGCCGGCCCGCGTGGTGTTGAAGTCGCGCCCCAGCAGCGGCTGGTTCGTGGGGATCGCGACGCCGATCTCGTTGCGGTAGTACTCGCCAATCTCGGTGATCACGGAGTAGTCGATCCGCTCGTCGTGCCCGCGGAGCTGAGCGGCCTCGACGACCATCGCCTCGACGGGTGTGTTGCCCGTCCGCTCGCCGATGCCCAGCAGCGTCCCGTTGGCCGCGGCGCACCCGTACAGCCACGCCGTCGCGGGATTAATCAGCACCTTGTGGAAGTCGTTGTGCCCGTGCCACGACAGCAACTCGCCCGGTACACCCGCGTCGTCAATCAGCCCGCGGACCAGTTTCGGCACGGACCGCGGCAGGGCCGCGTTCGGCCAGGGCACGCCGAAGCCCATCGTGTCGCACAGGCGGATCTTGACGTCGATGCCGCTCTCCTCCCGCAGCTTCATCAGCTCGATCGCGAACGGGACGACGAAGCCGTAGAAGTCCGCCCGCGTGAGGTCCTCGAAGTGGCAGCGCGGACGGATGCCTTCGGCCAGGGCGGCGCGAACGATGTCCAGGTACATGTCCATCGCCTGGCGGCGGCTCTTCTTGAGCTTCAGGAACACGTGGTAGTCGCTGCAACTGGTCAGGATGCCCGTCTCGGGGAGCTGCATCTCCTTGACGAGCTTGAAGTCGCTCTTGACGGCGCGGATCCAGCCGGTGACCTGCGGGAATTCATAGCCGAGTTCGAGGCACTTCTCGACGGCTTCGCGGTCCTTGTCGGAGTAGAGGAAGAACTCGCTCTGGCGGATGAGCCCCGTCCCGCCGTCGAGGCGGTGGACCAGCGTGAACAGGTCGAGGATCTGCTGGACCGTATAGGGCGGGCGGGCCTGCTGGCCGTCGCGGAACGTCGTATCCGTCACCCAGACCTCGGGCGCCGGGGCCATCTCGACGGTCGCCTCCTCGAAGACCACCTTCGGCAGTTCGCTGTACGGGAACATCTCCCGATAGAGATTGGGCTCGCCCACGTCCTGCAGCACGTACGATTCTTCCGCAGATTGATTCAACATAACATCCTTGTATGAAGAGGTTTTGGTCTTCTGGTTTCGGGCCTCGACGCGGTCGAACGCGGTCCGACCTCGCTGTCGGCCTCTCCTCCCCGACCGGAACTGATCATTCTACTGGCGCGCAAGAGGCTTTTCAATCGGATTCGCACTCGGCCTCCCCGTCGACGGTCCTACGTCGAGACGTGCACGACATTGCCTTCGATGGTGAGCCTGCCTTCGGCGAACAGTCGGATCGCTTCGGGGTAGGCGAGGGTCTCCTGCTCGAAGACGCGGGCGGCGAGTGTGTCGGGGTCGTCGCCTTCCAGCACGGGCACGGTCCGCTGGACCACGATCGGGCCCTTGTCGTATTCGTTGGTGACGACGTGCACGGTGCAGCCGGAGACCTTGCAGCCGGCCGCCAGGACGGCCTCGTGGACGTGGTGCCCGTACATGCCGTGCCCGCCGAAGCTCGGCAGCAGCGCGGGGTGAATGTTCAGCACGCGCCCTTCGAGGTGCGGGGGGATCTCCCACAGCGACAGGAACCCCGCGAGCAGTACGAGGTCGACCTTCGCGGCGTCGAGAATCTCGACCAGCTTCGCGGAGTACGTCGGGATGTCGGGCATCTCCTTGTACCGCACGACGTGTGTGTCGATGCCGGCCGCCTGCGACCGCTCGACGCCTTTGCAGTCGCGCGAGGCGATCGTGACGGCGACCTCGCAGGGCAGCTCCCCCGCGTCGATCAGTTCCTGAATGTTCAGCAGCGTGCGCCCGCCGCCGGAAATCAGCACGCCCAGTCGAAGCTTGTCGCTCATGGTCTCTCCCACGTCTCTGGCGTTCGTCTGTGAATGCCGGATTAGACCCGCTCGGGCTCCGCAGGTCAACACGCGGGTGCCCCCTGCTCTGTTGAGAACATTGCGGGTGCCACCTTCAAGCGGAGCGAAGCGCAGCTTGTGGGTGCGGGCCTGGATCCCCAGAGCACCCCCAAGCTCCGTCCCGACTTCGTCGGGACTCCGCTTGAAGGTGGCACCCGTCCTCTGAGGATGCAGGCAGGGAGCTACGGGGTCCGTTCGGACGCGCGCTTGCGGAAGTCGCTGGGCGAGACGCCCGCGAGGCGGCGGAACGTCTTGGAGAGGTGGAAGGCGTCGCAGAATCCCGTCTCGGCGGCGATGGCGTCGAGCGTGTCGTTCGTGTTCTCGAGGCGCTGCTGGACGGCGCGGATTCGTCTGCGGAGGAGATACCGGGTCGGCGAGAGCCCGAACGTCCGCCGGAACAGGCGGGAGAAGTACGTGGGCTCGAGGTGTATCAGGCGCGCGAGGCCCGCCAGGCGAAGGGGCGAGCCGAGGTGGTTTTCGATGTGAGCGAAGACGGGATGGAAACGGGAGGCGCCGCTCTGGCGGCGGGCGCCCCCGACGGCCCGGGCGGAGGCGAGGAACGGCGCGAGCAGGACGCGCAGGAGTGCGTCGACCTCGAAGGGACGATCGATGCCGGTGTGATGGAGCGCGCGGAGGCGCTCGAGACAGCGCTCGACGTGAGCGGGATCGTCGGGGACGACCTCGTCTTCGCAGCGGAGGCAGGCAAACAGATCCATTCCCCCGAGGACCGTCGCGGTGAAGTGACAGTACAGGAAGACGGCCTGGTCCGGGCATTCGTACGCCAGCGGGGTGTGAGCGGGAATCAGGTAGAGGCGACCCGCCGTCAAGTCGTGCGAGTGCCCGTGGAACGTCGCAAGGGCCTTCCCGGACTCGACGTACCACAGCCGGGAGGAGCCGTCCATGGCGTTGGCGTTTCGCCACAGGCGTCCAACGGTCGTCCGGCGGGCGGTGTGGGATTCGAGTTGAAGCGTATTCAGGATGGGATCCATGTCGTGTTTCCGGCTGGAAAGGACAAGATTATACATGGAAAGGTCGCCGCCGTCTATGGCGGGCCGGCGCGCGGTTGGGGACAATGGGCGCGGTCGGTGAGCGGCGACGCTCACGCCGCGGCTTGCGTTGTGCCGATTTCATTGTGGAACGGGTCCGGCGCAGCCCGGTACAATACTGCATACAGTGCGGCGGCGAGCCGCGAGTCCATGCGCTGGGGGCAGGAGACGTAGCGATGGCGAACAAGGATTGGACGCGTCGAGAGTTCGTGCAGACGGGAGCAACCGTGACGGCCGGACTGGCTGCGGGACTGGGCGGCAACTTCGTCGCCCGGGCTGCGGACAAGGCGGCCATCGAGAAGACACGGAGCTACAACTCGGAGATGGAATACCGCCGTCTCGGCGCGACGGGTCTGTGGGTGTCGGCCGTCTGCCTGGGCGGGCACTGGAAGCGCGTCTCCGAGATCCTGGGCAACAAGAAGATCCCCGCGGTGCACGTGCCCAAGGACAAGGTGGCGGACGCGGCGTTGCGGAAAAACCGCTACGACGTGCTCACCCGCTGCATGGAGCGGGGCATCAACTACGTCGACGCCTGCACCGAGGGCGAGATCTCGGTGTACGGTCCGGCCCTGAAGGGGCGGCGCGACAAGATGTACATGGGCTTCGCGATGTGGCCGAAGTGTCCGCGGAAGAAGGAATACTGCAAGGCCGAGAAGATTATCGAGACGCTGGAGAAGGGCCTGAAGCTCGCGCAGGTGGAGTACGTGGACGTCTGGCGTCTGGTGGCGAGCAGTCCCGGCAAGCACACGGAGGCCGACGAGCAGGAGTTCGTCAAGGCCTTCGAGATCGCCAAGAAGCAGGGCAAGGCCCGCTTCACCGGCGTGTCCTCCCACGGGCGCCCGTGGCTGAAGCGAATCATCGAGAACCATCCCAACCACTTCCAGGTGATTCTCTTCCCGTACACCGTCAAGAGCAAGGAACTGCCCAAAGACAGCCTCTTCGAAGCCGTCCGCAAGCAGGACATCGGCACGTTCGGCATCAAGCCGTTCGCCAGCAACTCGCTGTTCCATGGCGCGAAAACGGCTGAGGAAAAGAGCCAGCGTGCCCGCATGGCGATCCGCCACATCCTGAACAATCCCGCGATCACGGCGCCCATTCCGGGGCTCGCCTGCGTCGAGGAAGTCGACAACATGGCCGACGCCATCAAGGAGCACCGCAGGCTCGACCTCGCCGAGGCGCGGGAACTGGATCGCGTCAGCGAGAACATGTGGGCGAACCTGCCGCGTGAGTACCAGTGGCTTCGCGATTGGGAATACGTATAGGCCGCGGGTGGCATGACTGGGGGGTGCCGTGGCTTGCCCCGTAGGGGCAACCACGCGGTGTGCGGGCGGAGGCAGCGTGGTTGCTTCGCTGCGCTCCGCAGCCCATGGCACCCGCGCAATAGCTTCCCGAAACTAACAGCGGAGTCCCGATGTCTGAGCAACCAACTGAAGCCACCCCTCCGAAGCGGTGCTGCTGCTGCCGCTTTCTCGGCAAGGCCCTCCTCGCGCTGATCGTCGCGGCCGTCTGCCTGCTCGGCGTGGAAGAGGCGATGGGCCCGCTGTCGACGGCGGAGTTCTGCGTGAGCTGCCACGAGATGTCCGAAGTTCACGCGAGCTGGCAGGAATCCCCGCACTACACAAACGACAGCGGCGTGCAGGCCACGTGCGTCGACTGTCACCTCCCGCCGCGCGAGGACTACGCGGCCCACATGCTGGAGAAGGCGTCGGCCGGCATCACGGACGCGTACGTGCACTTCTTCGGCGAGTACGACGGCGCCGAGGCCCGCCGGTGGGTCCAGCGGACGCTGCCGAGCGAGCGCTGCCTGCACTGTCACAGCAACCTGTGCGGCACGTCCAGCAGCACGGCCGTCGGGGCGGTGCACGCCGCGGTCGTCGAGCAACCGTCCGGCGGGGTCTACGGGTGCGTGATGTGTCACCGGAATCTGCACGGTCCGAAGCCGGAACCGCCCTGGAAGAAGCCCAGGGAGGCGACGGACAACTCGTTCTGTCACGTCTGCCACCTGAACTTCGACGGGGAAGAGCTCGCCGACGTCCATCGGACTGCGGGCGTCGGGTGCGTGAAGTGTCACGGCGAGAGCCTCGACCACGCCGACGATGAGGATCACACGGTCCCGCCGGAGATCATGTACTCGAAGGAGGCCGTCAACGCCTCGTGCGCGACGGCGGACTGCCATCCGAACGCGAAGATGGAGAAGGTTCTCAGTCATGGCCCGTTCTTCGCGGGGGCGGACACGAAGCGACCGCACTGCACGGACTGTCACGGGAACCACCGGATCGAGGAGCGTCATCGCAAGTGGGACAGGAAGACCGGCGAACTCATCTGGCGGGACGGATACAAGATGGACGGCATGGGGATGTGATCGGCCGTCCGTTCCGGCGGGACGCGAGTTCAGGGAGCGACATCATGGATGCAGATCGGAATCGGATGAGTCGTCGGGACGTGCTGGCGGGTGCGGCGGTCGCAGCGGCCGGGGCGCCGCTGCTGGGGATGGCCAGGGGGAAGGAGCGGTGGCGGATGAAGCTCTCCACGTCGACGATCCAGTTCACGAAGCTCCCGATCGAGAAGGCGCTGGAGCGGATCGCAGCGCTGGGGTTCGAGGCGGTCGACATCTGGTCGGGACACGCGGGATGTCCGCATCTCGATGACGTGGCCAAGCGTCTGGGGGCGGCGGGACTCAAAGAGCAACTCGCCAAAAACAAGCTGAAGCTCTACAGCTTCTCGGTCTACCGGGGCGGGTACGCGAAGTACGCGAAACTCCTTGGCGAGGCCGGCGGCGGCGTGGCCGTGCGGGGCAGCCGCAAAGGCGCGAAGGGCAAAGGCCTCGCGGCGCAGATGAAGGCGTTCATCGAGTCGCTCACGCCGGAGCTGGAACTCGCTGAGAAGCACAACGGGTACCTGGCGATCGAGAACCACGGCGGGGCGCTGCTGAACTCGATCGACTCGTTCAAGGCGTTCGTGGACGCCAACACGCACGAGCGGCTGGGCATCGCGCTGGCGCCGTTCCACCTCCAGCGAGCCAAGGCGTCGGTGCCCGAGGCAATCGGCATCGCGGGCAAGCAGTTGCTGTTCTTCTACGCGTGGCAGGCGCAGAAGGGCACCGCCCAACTCCCGGGCATCGGCACGACGGACTGCGCGCCGTGGCTGGCGGCGCTGGCCAAGGCAGACTACGCGTGGTACGTTAATCCCTTCATGCACCACGAACCCGCGCCGGATGAGATGGCGGCTGCGCTGGCGAAATCCGTGGCGTACCTGAAGGCCACCTACGACAAGGCCGTGCCGAAGTAACCTCCCCGGCGGGGGAGGACCACATTATGACCCTCACGACCGCGATGCTCAGCGTCGCGCTGGTCGCCGGCGCGGTGAATCCGGCGGATGACGCCGCCCGCATCCAGCCCTGGACGAAGAACCCGTCCTACTGGCAGTACAAGGGCAAGCCCGTGCTGCTTCTCGGGGGCAGCGACGATGACAATCTGTTCCAGTTCCCCAAGCTCGCCAGGCATCTGGACGCGATGAAGGCGGCCGGGGGCAACTACATCCGCAACACGATGAGCGATCGCCGCGACTTCGGGCACGAGGTCTCGCCTTTCGGCCGCCTGCCGAGCGGCAAGTGTGACCTGACCACGTGGAACGCGGAGTACTGGAAGCGCTTCGAGACCATGCTCCGGGCGACGGCCGAGCGGGACATCATCGTGCAGATCGAGGTCTGGGACCGCTTCGACCACTCGCAGGAGCATTGGCTGCGGGATCCGTACCATCCGGACAACAACGTCAACTACACGTTCAAGCAGTCCCGCTTCGCCGCGAAGTACCCCGTCCCCGCGCACCGCAACCGGCAGCCGTTCTTCTTCACCACGCCGAAGCAGCGGAACAACGCGGTCGTCTTGAAGTATCAGCGGCGGTTCGTGGACAAGATGCTCAGCCACTCGCTGAAGTACGACCACGTGCTGTACTGCATGGACAACGAGACCTCTGCGGATGAGGAGTGGGCGGCGTACTGGGCGAATCACATCCGAGGCGCGGCCAAGCGAGCGGGCAAGCGGGTGTGCATCACCGAGATGTGGAACGATTGGGATCTGAAGGCTGCCATCCACCGGCGGACACTGGACCGGCCGGACCGATATGATTTCGGGGATGTCTCGCAGAACAACCAGAAGATGGGGCAGGTCCACTGGGACAACTTTCAGTGGGCGCGGCAGCGCATCGCGAAAAAGCCGCGGCCGTTGAACACGGTCAAGACGTACGGCGCCCCCGGGGGGAGGTTCGGCAATCAGCAGGACGGCGTGGAACGGTGGTGGCGCCACGTGATCGGCGGCGCGGCGGCGGCGCGGTTCCATCGCGGCCCGGGCGGACTGGGCCTGTCGGCGACGGCCGTCGCGTCGCTTCGAGCGGCGCGGAAGCTGGAGTCGCTGGTCAAGCTGTGGGACGTCAATCCCGCCAACGAGCTGCTGGCGGACCGGACGGAGAACGAGGCCTTTCTCGCGGCGGCCCCCGGACGGGCGTACGCGCTGTATTTCACGAACGGCGGCGCCGTGGGGCTGAAGCTCGCGCCCGGGCGGTATGCGCTACGGTGGATTCGCCTGTCGACGGGCGAGTGGGGCAAGCAGGCGCCCATGACGGGGGGCAAGACGGTGCGGATCACGGCGCCCGGCAAGGGCGGATGGGTGGCCGCGATCGTCAAAGAACCGGTGGACCGCAGGGGCGAATAAGGCGAGAATGGGGGCCGAGTTTCTCAGACCCGACGTGCCCATGAGGTGATGCATGATGAAGGCGATTACCGGAATCCTCGTCCTGACGGCGATGTGCGTGTGTTCGTGCGACAAGCCTGCTCCGCAACCGGCGACGCAGCTGGCATCCCAGCCGGCTACGAAGCCCGCGACGCAGCCGGCGACGCGGGCGGCCTCGCTGGACGATGACGAGGGTTGGGTGGAGCTGTTCGACGGCGAGACGCTGAAGGGCTGGACGGTGCCCGAGTTCGGCGGCGACGGGGACGTCGAGGTCCGCGACGGCGCGATCCAGATCGGCACGGGCTATCTCGCCACCGGCATCAAGTACACCGGCAACGTGCCGCGCGAGAACTACGAGGTCGAACTGGAAGGCCAGCGCGTCGAGGGAACGGACTTCTGGTGCGCCCTGACGTTTCCGGTGGGCAAGGGGCACGTCAGCCTCGTGCTCGGCGGGTGGGGCGGCTCGCTCGTGGGCATCTCCTGCATCGACGGCATGGACGCCTCCGAGAACGCCACCACGGAGATCATCGACTTCGAGAACGGCCGTTGGTACACCGTCCGCGTCCGCGTGACGGAGAAGGACTTTCAGTGCTTTCTGGACGACAAGAAGATCATCGAGGTCGACCGGTTCGGCAAGGCCTTTGACGTGCGACTCGAGGTCGAGCCCTGCATCCCGCTGGGCATCGCGACGTGGCAGACCCACGGCGCCATCCGCGGCATTCGCATGCGCGAGATCGAATTCGACGAGGATGAATAGGGCGTGAGCCGAGAGAGATCGGCGATACGGTCCGCCGCCCTGAGACGATTCCGCAGTAAGGAGCCCCTCATGCGTTCAATCCTCGTTTCGACCCTCCTCTGCCTCTGCAGCGTCGCCTCCGCGGCGGACCTGGAACTGGCGTCCCCCTTCAGCGACCACATGGTCCTGCAGCGCGACATGCCCGTGCCCGTGTGGGGCTGGTCCGCGCCGGGCGACACCGTCACCGTCACCTTCGCCGGACAGTCCAGGACCGCGACGGCCGACAAGACCGGCCGCTGGCAGGTCACCCTCGACCCGCTCAAGGCGTCGGCGGCATCACGAACCCTCGCCGTTCAATCGGCAATCGGAAATCGGAAATTGGCAATTGCGGACGTTCTCGTCGGCGAGGTCTGGATCTGTTCCGGGCAGTCCAACATGCAGATGGGGCGGACCGCCATGGTCGGCGCCGCGGCCATGGTCAAGAAGGCAGCCGGTCGCCCCATTCGGAGCATGACCGTGACGCAGACGGTGAGCTTCACGCCGAAGGATCGCTGCGGCGGCAAGTGGGCGGCGAGCCCCAGCGCCAGCGCGGTCGCATTCGCCTTCCAGTACTACCTGCAGGAGCAGGTGAAGGTGCCCGTGGGCGTGATCGTGACGTGCTGGGGCAGTTCGTCGCTGGAAGGCTGGATGCCGCTGGACCTGGCGGGCAGGCTCCCGCACTTCACGCAGGCGATGATGAAGTTCGAGAAAGACGACCGCAAGCGCGTGACGGCGTTGCTCAAGCAGGCGGCGGCCGGCAGGAAGTGGGCGCGGAACGACAACATCTACCTCCGCACGCGCCCGAACATCCTCTACAACGCCATGCTGCACCCGCTGGTGCCGGTCGCGGTGCGGGGGCTGGTCTGGTACCAGGGCGAGTCCAACACGCGGAACATGGAGAGCATGCTGCAGTACGGCGTGAGCCTGCCGATGTGGTGCGAGCGCCTGCGGAAGCAGTGGGGCAGGGACGACTTTCACCTGCTGGCGGTGATGCTGCCGCGGTTCGGGCGAGTGCATTCGAGCGGCCCGAGCAAAGGGACCGACGCCCCGGATGCGCACAGTTGGGCGTGGTTTCGCGAGGCACAGATGCGCCTGCTCAAGCTGCCGCACACGGGCGTCGCCAACACGATCGATCTCGGCGACATCAAGAACATCCACCCCAAGGACAAGGCTCCGATCGGCAAACGCCTCGCGCTGCTGGCTGCGCGGGATGTCAACGGACTGGACATCCTCGCGGAAGGTCCGACCTTCTCCAAGACGACGGTGGAAGGCAGGACGATCCGCGTTCAGTTCAGGCATGCGCGTGGTCTGAAGACGACCGACGGCAAGGCGCCGAGCGCATTCTGGATAGCCGGGAAGGACCGCCAGTGGCAGCGCGCCGAAGCTCGTATCGACGATGAAGCCGTGATGCTGCGCAGCCCCGCCGTGCCCGCCCCGGCCGTCGTCCGCTACGCCTTCGCCGCCTTCCCCAACGTCAACCTCATCAACGCCGCCAACCTCCCCGCCGTCCCCTTCCGCACCGATACGGACAAGCCGTAGTCTGTTGTTGACGGAGAACCTCGATGAGAGCCCACACTGGACTGTCGTGCGGTATCGTGCTGACTGGGATCGTCCTCTGCACCACCGGGTGTGCAGCCGTAGCGGGACCGTCGACGGACGGGCTTCAGCTGTGGTTGGATGCGAGCGACGCTACGACGGTCAAGTTGAGCGATCAGGGGGTGCTCCTCAGGTGGCTGGACAGGTCGGGGCGGGGGCGTCACGCAATCG
>CAZEJA010000029.1:5659-14545 GCA_964512215.1 uncultured Planctomycetaceae bacterium | reverse complement strand
CCTCCTGCCGCCCTCCCCGCCCCGAAGCAGGCAGACCGAGAAGACCGCCCAGGCGCCCGTGACGCCCGCCCAGAGGAACATGCCCGACGGCGCGACCAGGCCCGACAGCCACGACCCGTCCGGCACGCGGAAAGCAGCCAGCCCCGCGGCGATTCCCCCCAGGCAGTTCCACGCCCCCACGCCCAGGCCCGCCCGGGCGACGGACCGGACGTCCGCCCGCAAGGCCCCCGCGTCGTCCTCCGACACCGGCTCAGCCGGCTGCGACCGGGCCCGGTAGTAGCCCGCCACGCGCTTGCATCCGTAGAAGTACCAGAACACCAGCACGGGCGCCGCGACGGCCAGCGCGACCGCGGTTACGACGTCGATCGGATCGTTCGAGTCGAACAGCCCGAACGCGACGACCGTCGCGATCAGCACCATCCCCGGCACCCAGTGCCGCGCCCACGCGCGGTGATTCAGCAGCCCGTACAGCCCGAACGGAGCGGCCGCGGCCAGCAGCACCAGCGGCACGCTGCACTGCAGCATCAGTCGCAACGGGATCTCCCACGACATGAGAACGTACGCGGGGCTCGCCCGCCCGGCTGTGTACGCAGCCACCGCGCCAAGCGGAATCGCCAGCGCCAGCAGCGCCATGACCCCATAAAACCCCGCCGGATACGCCGAATCCTCGACGTCCGGGTCCCACTCCGTCTCCCATTCGTCCGGCGGGTCCTCGGAGAACTCCGACCTTTCTGTCCCGTCATCTCGCTGCACGTCCACCATCCTCGCGCCGGTGCTTGCGGTCGCAACGTCGCCCCCATTCTCCCCCCTCCCCCCACCGCCCGCAAGCGGCCGTGACAACGACCCGTTACAGGTTCGCGAGGCGTTGGGCCTTGTCGTGGGCGGTGAGGGCGTCGAGCAGTTCGTCGAGGTCGCCGGCGATGATGCGGTCGAGGTTGAAGTTGGCGCCTTCCTGGCCCTCGCCTTTGAGGCGGTGGTCGGAGCAGCGGTTCTGCGGGAAGTTGTAGGTCCGCACGCGCTGCGACCGGTCGCCCGAGCCGATCATCGACTTGCGGGCGGCGGCTTCGGCGGCCTGCTGCTCGCGACGGTGATGCTCGTGGAGGCGGATCGCGAGGATCCGCCGCGCCTTGGCGCGGTTCTTGTGCTGAGATTTCTCATCCCGCATCGACACGGTGATGCCGGTCGGGATGTGCTCGAGCTTGATGGCCGACTCGACCTTGTTGACGTTCTGCCCGCCGGGCCCGCTGGCGCGCATGGTGTGCTCCAGCACGTCCTTGTCCCAGTCGATCTCGATGTCGATGGTCTTCGGCTCGGGCAGGACCGCGACGGTGGCGGCCGACGTGTGAATCCGCCCCTGCGACTCGGTCTTCGGGACGCGCTGCACGCGATGCCCGCCGCCCTCGTAGCCCAGGCGGGCCCAGACACCCTCGCCCTTGACGCCCACGATCACCTCGCGGAAGCCGCCCATTTCCGTCGGGCTGCCCGAGAGAATCTCGAACTTCCACTTCCGCGTCTCGGCGTAGTGGCGGTACATGCCCAGCAGGTCGCCCGCGAACAGGGCGGCCTCGTCCCCGCCCGTGCCCGCGCGAATCTCCAGCACGACCGAGTCGATCTCCTCGTCGTCGCTCATCACGAGCGTGCCCTTGAGGTCCTCCAGCGCCTTGGCGGCGCTGTCTTTCAACTCGTCGACCTCCGCGGCCGCCAGCTCGCGCATCTCCGCGTCCGACTCCGGATCGTCCCGGATTGCCTTGGCTTCCTCGCACTCGCTGACGAGCTTCTTGTAGGCGCGGTAGGGCTCGACGATCTTGCCCAGGCGCGAATGCTCCTTGGCGACCGCGACGATCCGGTTCGGATCCGACGCGACGGCGGGATCGTTCATCTGCTCGACCGCCTCGGCGTACATGCGGTCCAGCTCGTCCAGTTTCGCAAACAAGGAGTCTTCGGCAGCCATTCCTGCTTCCTGTCTCGTCCGCCCGCGGGCGGGCGGTTCGGTTACGTTCCGTCGTCGCGCGGCGGCAGGTCGAGCTGCTCCCGCAGCCAGGCCGCACGGTTCGAGGCCATCAGGTCCGCGCCGAGTTGCATCAGCCTGCGAGCGCGGTCGACCTCATCCACCGTCCACGTACACAGCATGAGTCCACCTTCCTTGACAGCCGCGACGAACGCCTCGTCGACGCCCCCGCAGGCCAGCACCGACAGCTCATCCGCCCCGACAGCTTGCGCCCGGGCAATCAGATGGTCGACCGACGGGCGCCAGACGCCTTCCACCTCGTCCATCGCGGAAATCAGCCCGCGCGGGCAGTCCGGCAGGACGCCAGCCGCCGCGGCGACGACATCATCCCGGAAGCTGATCACGAAGACCTGCTCCGCCCGGACCGGCGAAGCGTCGACAATGCGCTTCAGTTCGGGCAGGACTTCGAGACCGCACTTGACTTCCACGTGCAGCCGCCCGCCGGGGGGCACGGTCGCCAGCACATCCGCCAGCAGCGGAACTCGCTCGCCGGCATATTCAGGCGACTTCCACGCCCCGACATCCAGCGCCTGCAGTTCCGCCAGTGTCTTCTCGGCCACCGGACAGTCCACCCCGCCCGTCCGCTCCGCGGTCGCATCGTGCATCAGGACGACCTGCCCGTCGCGGGTCAGGCGGATGTCGATCTCTACCGCCGTCGCCCCCCGCTGCCACGCCAGATCCACGGCCGCGGCGGTGTTCTCCGGGGCGTCGTGCGATTCTCCGCGATGTGCGACGATCTCCACGATGCGGCTCCCATGCGGCCCGGCGGGGCCTCGGTGCGGGCATACAAAAACGCCGACGGGATCGCGCGGGGCGGTCGTCGGCGTTGGGGGGTTGTGCGCAGCTACTTCTTGGCGGCGGGCTTCTTGAAGTAATCGCCGCCGAACTTCTTCTGGAACTTCTCGACCCGGCCAGCCGTGTCCACGAACTTCTGCTTGCCCGTATAGAACGGGTGGCAGTTCGAGCAGATGTCGACCTGGATCTTCTTGCCGGTCGTCGAGCGCGTCTGGAACGTGTTGCCGCACGCACACTTCACGTCCACGTCCGTGTACTCCGGATGTATCTTTTCCTTCATCGGTCTGTCCTCTGTGGGAAAACGTACCTCAGCGAACCGAACACTATAGCATATCGGCAATCCGATTCAAGAGCATTTGAGTGGTAGGCGGTAGCCAGTAGTCCGTCGCCGGTCGCCGGTGCGGGCCCCCGTTCCCGACCACCGGCTACTGGCCACCGGCTACCAGGCCGGGCATGTCGTCCCAGGCGAGTTCCGCCATCGAGCGGAGTCGTCCGGGGTGGGTGCGGTCGATGTGCAGGGGCGTGATGGTGATGTACCCGTCGGCCAGCCCCGCGACGTCGGTGTTCTCCTGGCGGGCGAAGGAGTATTCGTGCGACAGGCGGTAAGCCTCCGTCCCGTCGCCGCCGGCGTCGAGGTACTTGTCTTCCAGGCGGGCCGTGGACTGGGGCAGCACGCGCACGCCCCGCGGGCGGTCCGGGCCCAGCCTGGGGATGTTCACGTTGACCAGGTCGCCTCCGCGCAGCCCGTCCGCGAGCAGGCGCCGCAGGATCCATGCACACAGGCGCCCCTCGTGGACGAAGTCGGTCTCGTCGCCCGGCATGCCCGCCGAGAACGCCACGGCCGGGATGTTCAGAAGCGTTGCCTCGGCCGCTGCGGCGACGGTGCCCGAGTAGAGCACATTGACCCCCGCATTGACGCCCGCGTTGATTCCCGCGACGACCACGTCCGGCATGTCCGCCATGAGCTTGCGCAGTGCGAGGCGGACGCAATCGGCCGGCCGACCCGCGACGGACAGCGCCTCGAACGCCGGCGGGCCGGGAATCTCGACGCTCTGCACCGTCAGCGGCTCGCGGAGCGTGATGGACTGGCTGACCGCGTTCTGCGGCTCGGCCGGGGCGACAACCGTTACCTCGCCCATCTCCACAATCGCCCCATGCAGCGCCGCCAACCCCGGCGCGTGCACGCCGTCGTCATTGCTCAAGAGAATCCGCATCGCCCGAGTCTACCGCGACAGCGCAGGATTACAACGGGCAACTCGCCTGACCTCGGGTGCCGTGCGTTGCGGCCGTAGGCCGCAACCACGTTCCCTCCATGGACGAAACGTGGTTGCTCCGCTGCGCTCCGCAGCCCACGGCACCCCCACGTCTGTACGACATCCTTGTCAGCGCCCGCCGCTATCCGCATAATGACGCCCGAATTCGGAGAGATCGCGTGTCGCTGTACCGAACGAAATTCAAGTGGGTCGCCGCCCGCCTTGCGGGGCGGACGGTGCTCGACCTCGGCTGCGTCGGACACCGGCTGGACGAGAACAATGTCCCGTGGCTGCACGGGCATCTGTGCGAGCTGGCCGACGAGGTCGTGGGCGTGGACATCCTCGACGACGAGATCGCCACGCTCCGGCAGCGCGGGTACAACGTCGTCCGCGCCGACGTCGAGACGATGGACCTCGGCCGAACGTTCGACGCGGTGGTCGCGGGCGATATCATCGAACACCTCAACTCCCCCGGGGCGATGCTCGAACGGGCCCGGGCGCATCTGGTCGACGGCGGGCCGCTGCTGATCGCCACCCCCAACCCCGTGACGTTCACGCGCATGCTCCGCATGCTGGTCACGGGCAAGATCGGCGCCAACCGCCAGCACACCTGCTGGTTCACCGCCAAGGTCCTGCGCCAACTGGCCGGGCGGTATGGCTTCGAGGTGGTGGACGAATCCTACGTCGACGACACGCGTCTGTACTACCCGATCTGGCCGAAGCTGCCGCCCCCCAAATGCCCGCGCCGCATCCGCATGCGCCGTCTCCTGGTCCTGATCCAGAGGCTCCTGTGGCGCCCGGTCGTCTGGCTCAACTCCCTGCTCAGCCTCCTCCGCCCCCGCTGCGCCGAAACGCTGTGTATGACGTTTCAAAAAGGGACCGAGGGACCAAGGGACTAAGGGACCGAGGGGCGGAAGAACCAGGGACCCGAATACCTTTCAGCTTTCAGCTTTGAGCTTTCAGCTTTCATCCCCCCCTCCCAAGCCCCGCCACTGCGCTGGCTGGGTGACCGCACAGACCGGGGATCGCTCCCCTCCGCGACCCGCAGCATCCCGGCGTTCATCGCTCCGTCTGTCGAGGTCGCGATTGCACGGAAGAGAGAACCTGATACACGTTCCCTCCACGCCCGCGACAGACGAGACGATATGTCCCGTTCTCAGCCTGTTCCAAGGTGATCGGCAAGCCTTCACGTACCACGGGCTCGCCGCGGATGAGCCGTACGGCGTCACGAATCCAAGCCCGGGATTCCTCGTCTTTCTCATCGCGCAGGCACTGCTCCAGGTCCGGGATGAGCGCCTCCGTACGCCGGGCGAGTATCTTGCCGACGGCCAGGGAACGGACGCGCTTCGATGTGTCGACCAGACCCAAGCGGAGTACCCCCAGCAGCAAGGACTCGGGTGGATTGTAGTCGGTGACAGCGACGGCGTTGAATCGCACCCGCCACTTCGGATGTTCCATCAGCTCCTGCATCTTCCGCGAACACGTCTCATCGAAGTGCGAACACTGGGCAAGACGCCGACCGCCGGCGCAGAAGACGTACTCGTTGCTGCATTGCAGAGCTTCCACAAAGGCCTGCACATGGCGGTCGAGGACGTGCCCCGTCTCGCGTACCTCCAGAACAGCGTCAACCACTACGTAGCAGAGCTGACGGTAGTCCTCTCTCCGGACATTCCGGTCCACCGTAGCGACTTCGGTCTTACGGTCGAACGACCATATTCTGGGCTTCTCGCTCACGCGTTCACTCACCCGCAGCAACGTGGTTGCCGCTGAAAGCTGTTTCGGTCCCTTGGTCCCTCAGTCCCTCGGTCCCTGCCGTTTCTATCTTTTCTTGAGCGTCAACCCCACGCCCGTCGCGTGGAGGTTGACGAAGATCGTCTCCAGCTTCGGGTTCGTGGTGATGGCTTTGAAGTACTTCGGATCCAACTGGCGCGGGTTCGTGTTGTGGGCGATCACCAACCCGCCCGGGCGCACCTGCGGCAGGAGCTTGTTCAGGTAGTCGAGGTATCCGTCCTTGTCGGCGTCCAGGAACAGGATGTCGATGGGGCCCTTGACCTGCGCCACCTTCTCGTGGGCGTCGCCCAGCACGAGCGTGACGAGGTCGTCCACGCCCGCCCGCTTGAAGTTCGCCCTCGCCATGTCGGCGCGCTTCGGGTCGATCTCGAACGTCGTCAGCTTGCCGCCCGTCGTCCGCAGCGCCAGGCAGAACCAGATCGCCGAATAGCCGTTCGACGTGCCGATCTCCACCACGTGCTTCGCCCCGGCCGTCTCCGCCAGCACCCGCAGCAGGCGCCCGTCGTCGGTCGGAACGTTCTGCATGCCCTGGCGCTGATTCTTGAACATGTCGTCCAGCACGGCCAGCGCCTTGGTCTCGGCGTCGGTGGCGCCCATCGGCGTGCTCTTGATCTGCGACCACTCCATCCCGCCGGGCCTCCCGCCGCCGGGGCGCCGTTTCGGTCCCGGCTGGGCCACCGTCACGTACGCGATCATCGCCACCGCCAGCATCACCGTCATCCCAACCGCCAGATGCTCTGTCTTCATGCCCAGTCTCCTCTCGAAGTGTGGATCGTTCATGCACACCGGCATGTGTTTTCGTTCCTGGCGCCGCCGGCGTCAAGGGCCATCCGCCGTAGCGTACAACACCCCCACGAGCGGGGCGGTCCGGTGCGGACCGCGCGCCGCCCGTGAGGGCATGTTGACCTGCTTCCCATCCGCCGAACGCGCGGGTTACTCGGGATCCGGTTCCACGTCGGGACGCGGGGGGCGCTTGCCGCCCTTGCCACCCTTGCCTCCCTTGCCGCCTCCGCCCTCGCGGTCACCGTCCCGCTTCCCGCCTTTGCCATCGGGACGCGGCGGACGATGCGGGTGAAGCTCCTGCCGGCTCAACGCGCCGTCGCCGTCCTTGTCCAGCTTCAGCAGTGCCCTCGAGGCGTTGGCGATTTCCTCGGCCGACAGAGCGCCGTCCTTGTCGGCGTCCAGCGCCCGCAGCAGGGGCGGAACCGGGCGACGATGACGTCCCTCCCGGTCGCCCTCACCCTCGCCGCCGCGACGCGGACGGTCGCCGTCCCGCGGGCCTTTGCCCTCGCGGGGCGGGCGAGCGCCCGGCCGGCCGCCTTCGCCTTCGGCGTCCTGGGCGATCATGACCTCCGCCACGAGCGCCAGCGCCACCACGCTCACACACAACACGATCCATTTCTTCATCGTTCTTCTCCTATCTGCTGTAGATTACAGCACTTGCCGTCCAACAACGTTATCTCTTGCTCGCCTGCACGCAGTACAGGTACCGGTTCGATCGCAGGAACATCTGCCCGTCGCTGATCGCGGGCGTGCCGTGGAAGTCGCTCGTGTCCGACGCGAAACGGTTGACCGCGATCTGCTTGAACGTCGGCGCCGCGGCCAGCACGTACGTCCCGCCCGTCCGGGTCACCGCGTACAGCTTCCCGCCGATCAGCAGCGTCGACGCGTAGACCAGCTTGCCGCGCCCCTTCGCCGTCAGGCCCGCCAGCGTCTCGCTGTAGATCCGCTTGCTTGTCTTCGCTTCGATGCAGAACGCCACGCCGCGGTCGCTCACCCAGTAGAGCTTCCCGTCCAGGTAGACGGGGGAGGGCACGTACGTGGAGTCCTTGCTCGTCCACATCACGTGCGTCTTCGTCACGTCGCCCCGTCCGCCGGCGCGAATGCCCGCACTGCCCAGGCGCGGATAGCCGCCGAAGATGTACAACCCCCCGCCTCCGGCGACGACGGTGGGCGAGACGTTGCCCCCGATCTCCGTCTTCGCGAACCACCGCAGCTTGCCCGTGTCGGGGTTGATGCCCCAGACCTCGTTCGGCAGCGCGACGACCAGGTCCTGGCGGCCGGCCTCGACGTCCACCAGCAGCGGCGTGTTGTAGGACAGCTCCAGGCTCTCGCCCTCCGCCTTCCAGGCGTGCTTGCCCGTTTTCTTCTCCAGCGCGATGATCGAGCGGGCTTCCTCGGAGGCGTTGACGATAACGTAGTCCTTGTACAGCACCGGGCTGGCGGCCGAGCCCCAGCGGCGGTTGCCCGACATCTTGCCCACGCTGACCTGCCAGAGCTTCTTGCCCGCCATGTCGAACGCGACCACGCCGCTCTTGCCGAAGAACACATACACCCGCTCGCCGTCCGTCACGGGCGTGCTGCTGGCGTAGCCGTGCTCCGTGATGAACCCGCGGAACATGTCCTCGGGCTGCTCGGCCGCAACCGCCCGCGACCAGACGATCTTCCCGTCCTCGCGGTTGACGCACAGCAGGTGGCGCTTGAGGTCCGCGATCTTGCCCGCGTTGGTCTTGCTCACGCCGTAGCCGGAGTAACACGTCACGTACACGCGATCACCGTGGACGATCGGGCTGGAGCTGCCCGGACCGGGAAGCGCGAGCTTCCACCGCAGGTTCTCCGTGTCGCTCCACGTGACGGGGATGCGTTGATCGTCGCTGATCCCCGCGCCGCCCGGCCCGCGGAAGCGAGCCCAGTCCGCCCCCGTCGCCCCCGCCGCGATCGTCATCACCGCCGCCACACTTGCCATCGCTCGTCTCATGTCGACTCGCTCCTGTTCCGCGACGTACGCACACACGTCCCACACGGCCGCCGCAGGCTTCCTCCCTGATTGTCCGCAGCCAGCCGAGCGTTTACCCACACTTCAGAACGCGAAAACCGCTTGCAGACTACACGGATTCCGAAGGAAAAGGGCATGGGCATGTTCTGTTGAGAACGCCAGGTTGTGGTCGGGTGGCCCCAACAAACGGTAAACCCCAACCCAAGTAACAACGGGCGGGATGGGGCAATTGTGGGCGCAGGGGGGCCCCGGGCCCCCCCCCC
>CAZEJA010000029.1:0-5649 GCA_964512215.1 uncultured Planctomycetaceae bacterium | reverse complement strand
GATGGAGCTTGTGGGTGCTCTGCGGTCCCAGGGCCGCACCCACAAGCCACGCTTCGCTCCGCTTGAAGGTGGCACCCGCGATGCTCTCCACAGAGCGGGACGGTTACCCTTTCCCCCGGAGCTTTCTTGCCCCTTGCGGTCGGCGGCGGGGTCGGTATGGTAGGGGGCACGCATTTGCAGGCTCACGCTTCCAACGGCTTCAGGATGGCAGGAGAGAACATGCAGAAAACAGAGAGAACCCTCAGCAGGCGCGGCTTTGTGAAGGCCGCGGGAACAGCGATCGCCCTGCCGACGATCATCACGTCGAAGGCGCTGGGCGCACCGGACGGCACGCCGCCGGCCAGCGATCGCATCGTGATGGCCGGCATCGGCAAGGGGGGGCGGGGCTCGGGCGAGCTCGGGCAGTTCATGCGCGACAAGCGCGTGCAGATGGTCGCCGTCTGTGACGTCCAGTACAAGGCCATTGAGAAATGGAAGAGCAACCCGGACGTCGCGACCTATATCGACTACCGCGGGATCTGCGCGCGGAAGGACATCGACGCGATCATGTGCGGCACGCCCGACCACTGGCACGCCCAGATCACGATCGACGCGATGAAGTCCGGCAAGGACGTCTTCTGCGAGAAGCCGCTCTCGCTGACGATCCGCGAGGGGCGCAAGATGGTCGAGACCGCGCGGGCCTACGGGCGGGTCTTCACCAGCGGATCTCAGCGCGTCATCGGCGACTACGGTCGTCTGGCCGTGGCGGCCAACAGCGGGCGGTACGGCAAGGTGCTGGCCGCCCACGCCTCTCCGGGCGGGCCGCCGCAGCACTGCTACCTGCCGGGTCAGCCGATCCCGCCGAACACGATCGAGTGGGACCTGTGGCTGGGCCCGGCGCCCTGGGCGCCGTACCACCCGTTCCGCTGCGGGCGCGCGTACGGGCTGGGCGGCAAGGGATTCCGGACGTGGTACGACTACTCCGGGGGCATGATGACCGACTGGGGCGGGCACAAGTTCGGCGGCGCCATGCACGGGCTGCAGGTGGACCACACCGGCCCGTCCAACATCTACTACCCCGACGGGAAGGAGCACGAGTTCCTGACCTACGAGTTCGCGTGCGGCAAGAAGCTGTACGTCGGCGGCGGGCAGAAGTACATCTGCGAGAAGGGCGAGGCCAAGCCGCTGCGCGACTTCAAGGTCCCGCCGGGCCTGCGGTGGTATGAAGACGGCGCCCGCTCGCCGAACGAGGACCTGCTGAACTGCATCCGAACCCGCAAGCGCCCGTTCCGCGACGTCGAGTACGCGCACCGCGTCGCGACGGTGTGTCACCTGGGCAATATCTGCCTCATGCTCAAGCGCGACCTGAAGTGGGACCCCGAGAAGGAAGACTTCATCGGCGACAGCGAGGCCAGCCGGCTGATCGATCGGCCTCGACGCGGCGAATGGCAGATCTGAACCCGGTGTCTCCAACTATGAGGATGAATCCCATGAAGAGAATAGCGATTACGTTGGCGGCGATGTGCCTGCTGGTCGGTGCGGCGGGGGCGGATGTCTGGGAAGACCTGGCTGCGTACAAGTACGGCGCAGAGCCCAACACGGCCGACGCCGCCTGGAAGAAGCTGGCCGAGACGTCGGCGGACCAGATGGGCGCGGTGGAGGCCAAGCTCATCAAGGTGATCTCCGATGCGGACGCAACGCAGGACGGCAAGGTGTTCGCCTGCCGGATGCTGCAGCGGATCGGCACGGACAAGTCCATCCCGGCGCTGACCGCGCTGCTGGAAGACAAGGTGCTGTCCCACTACGCGAGGCTGGCGCTGGAGCGGATGGAGGATTCCGCCAAGGCGGCCGGCGCGCTGCGGGGCGCGCTGGACAAGTCGCCGGACAAGCTCAAGGTCGGGATCCTCGGCAGCCTGAGCCGGCGGCGCGACGAGCAGACGGTGCCGCAGGCACAGAAACTCGCGGGGAGCCGGGACGCCGCCGTTGCCGCGGCGGCCATCGGGGCGCTGGGGCGGATCGCCAACTCAGACGCCGCCGACGCGCTGGCGAAGCTCGAGGTCGGCGGCAAACTGACGCAGGCGCACATGGATGCGCTCATCATCTGCGCGGGACGCCTGGGCGGGCCCGGGGCGGTACCCCTGTACCGCAAGGTTCTCGCGGGCAAGAGCAGCGCGCATCAGGTCGCCGCCCTGCAGGGCCTGGCCGTGGCGGACCCGAAAGCGGGCGCCGCGGCGATCGCCGAGGCGCTGGGCGGGGACGACCCGGACCTGCGACAAGGCGCGCTCGGCGCCGTCGTCATGGTGAAGGGGTCGCAACTGACCCAGGCCATGACCGCCCTGCTCGGCGATCTGCCGACCAATCAGAAGGCGGAACTGATCGCCGCCCTGGGCTCGCGGGGCGACGGGCAGGCCCTGGGCGCCATCACGAAGCATCTCAAGAGCAACGAGCCCGCGGTCCGTGATGCAGCCATCGGCGCCTCGGGCAGCCTGGGCGATGCGTCGACCGTCAAGACGCTGCTTGACCTGGCCGCGTCGGGGCAGGCGGGCGACCAGGTCAGCGCGGCGCTGGCCCGGATCGCGCATCCGGACGCCAACAAGGCGCTGCTCGGCGCCCTGTCGGACCGCAAGCTCACCGCCCTGGCCATTCAGGTTCTCGTGGCGCGGGATTGCACGACGGCCTCCCCGAAGCTGCTGGAGCTGATCAAGGACCGGGATGCCGACGTCCGGAAGGAGGCCTGGACGGGGCTGGGCAAGCTGGGCGGCGAGGACGACATGAAGGCCGTCATGGACGCGCTGCTCGCGATCACCGACAGCAAGGAGCGTGCCCACGCCCAGGACACCGTCAAGAACATCCACGCCGCCGCCGCGGACAAGGGCCGCTGCTTCGGCGTCGTCGCGGGCTACTACAAGACCGCGCCGGACCCGGTGAAGGCGATGATTCTCGGACTGGGCGCGACGGCCGGCAGCCCCGCGGCGCTGAACCTGGAGCGAGAGGCGCTGAAGTCCGGAAACAAGGACCTGCGCAAGGCGGCGATCCGCGCGCTGACGTCCTGGCCGAACACGACGGCGGCCGACGACCTGTACAAGCTCGCGACGTCCGCCGAGCAGGAGGTCGACCGGATCCTCGCGCTGCGGGGGTACGTCGGCATGGCCGGCTCGGACCGGATCAAGATCTCCGGCGGCGACCGGATGAAGATGTTCACCAAGGCGGCCGACCTGGTCAAACGCCCCGAGGAGAAGAAGCTGATCATCAGCGGCCTGCAGCGGTCCAAGAACGCCAAGGGGCTCGGCATGCTGCTGAAGTACATGGACGATCCCCAGGTCAAGCGGGAGGCCGAGGTGGCGGCGGCCGGGCTGCTGTGGGACACGAAGAAACGCCAATCCGCAGAGGGCAGGGAGGTTGCCGAACGCCTGGCCGAGAGCAAGAACAAGGGCGTTCGCGACAAGGCCAACTCGGTCCTCAAGGAATGGGACAAGGCCAAACCCAAAGACAAAGGCAAGCGCAAGGGAAAGAAGTAGGCGGCTGCCCTGCTCTGTAGAGAATACCGGGTTGTGGTCGGGTGCCACCTTCAAGCGGAGTCCCGATCCCGATGTATATCGGGATGGGATGGAGCTTGTGGGTGCTCTGGGGATCCCGGCCCGCACCCACAAGCCTCCCGTTGGGAGCCTTGAAGGTGGCACCCGCGATGTTCTCAACAGAGCATGACTGTCCCCGGTTCTTGCTGGTTGCTGGTCTTCCCAGTTCTTCGGAGCCCGAACCATGGCCATTGTCGGCGTCAGCGGAAGCCCCATCCCGGATGGCAACACGGACCGCCTGGTGCGGGCGCTTCTCGAACAGAGCGGGCGCGAGCACACCTTTGTCAATCTCAGCACGCTCGACTTCGTGCCCTGTCGCGCCTGCGCACACCTGTGCGCGAGGTCCAACATCTGCCCGCTCGAGGATGACCTGCGGCCGTACTTCGAGCCCATCCTCGAAGCCGACGCGCTGGTGCTCGCCTCGCCCATCCACGGAGGCACCCTCACGGCGTGGATGTTCAGCTTCCTGTCCCGCATCTGGTGCTTCCATCACCTCGAGAACCTGCTCGAGGACAAGCCGATGCTGCTCGTGATCACGGCCCTGCACGCGGAGAGGCAGCAGGCCGCCGTGCAGCGCTGCGAGCAGGCGATCGGCAGATGGGGTCACAGGATGCGGCGCCTGGGCACGATCTATCATGCCACCGAGACGCCCCCGTGCTTCCGCTGCGGCGTGGGCAATCGCTGCCAAGTGGGCGGCCTGTGGCACCTGGTGGACCACGACGAGCAGAAGCTCCACGACTTCAAGGTCACGCCCGACAAGTTCAAGCAGTGGGAAGACTGCGCGGCCACGGTGGCCCAGGTGCAGCGATACGCCCAGGTGCTCGCGGAACTCCCGACATGACCCGGACCGCCGCCGTCATACTGCTGTGCGCTGCGGCGGGGGCCTCCGCGGCTTCCCCGGTCGTCGAGGTCGACTGCGACGTGACCGTCGCCCGTGGTGACGGACCCCTGACCTACGGGGTCTGCATGAACTACCTCATCGACTCCGACGCCTACGACACCAAGCGGAAGCACAAGATCCGCGAGTCGCTGAAGGCCCTGAAAGTCAAGGCCGTCCGGTGGAACGAGGGCGAAGTCGGCGACAAGATGATCTGGTCGATCCCGCCCTTCACCACGCCCGACGCCCACGCCACGCACGAACGCACGCCCGGCACGGTCCACCACAACTGGCGCGTGGACGACGACGGCAAGATCCGCAAGGCCATGCAGCTTGATGAGGCCGTCGCCATCGCGCGGGACCTCAAGCTGGAGCTGTACCTCATCGTCGGCATCGATGCGATCTGGGTCGAGGACCCCTCGGTGCGGGGGAAGGATACCGCCGGACAGGTCGACGAACCGGGGAAGGTCCGCAAGCGGATGACCGATTACCGCTGGGCCGTCAAGGGCAAGACCGCCCGGGACATGATCGTCGAGGGAACGACGGCGCTGGCGCGGTACGTCGCGAAGCACGCCGCCGACGTCGAGGTCTTCCTCGAGATCGGGAATGAGAACTACCTGAGCGATGCGAGCTGGAAGCCCGAGAGCTATGCGGCACTCGTGAACGTGCTCAGCCGGAAGGTCAAGCAGGCCAACCCGAAACTCCACGTTGGCGCCCAGGTGACCCACCAGCACCGCTGGACGTCCGTGTCCGCCGACGGGCGGGCGTGGAACGACGTGATGCGCAACGCCTTGGAGTTCAAGCGGTTGGATCATCTAATCGTGCACCAGTACGGCTACCGGGACACGCCGAATCTGGATGCGGGCGTCAAGTTCCTCGCATCGCTGCCGGCCGAGGAGCGGCGGCGGATCGACCTGACCGTCACCGAGACCGGGGCGTGGCATCTGCCCGGGTCGACCGAGCGGTTCTCGCCCAACGACCTGCAGCGGTCGCTCTACCAGTTCCGCTGGCTGGGCATGATCCAGACGGGCGGCCGGGGCAAGATCCGAACGCCGTTGTTCTGGACGACGAGGTGGGTCGATGCGCTCAAGCGGGGCTCGTACGAGAAGTCGTTCCACGCACTGAACCTGGACGGCGAGTTGACGCCCAGCGGCATGGCGATCCGGATCTGGAACGAGTTCGTCCACGACAGCCTGGTCAAGGTGACGCTGCCGCCCA
>CAZEJA010000028.1:0-14891 GCA_964512215.1 uncultured Planctomycetaceae bacterium | reverse complement strand
GCCCATGCACAGCGGACAGGCCCCGTCCAGCGCCGCCTGAATCGCCCCGCGGATGAACTCCGAGCGATTCGGCACGCCCTCCAGGGCGGCCAGCAGCGACTCATCCGCCTTGAACGTCACGATCTCCGCCTTCGGTCTGCCCATGGCCACTCTCCCTGCCCGAGGCGCCGCGCTTCCGGGCCTTATTACATTGTATTACGACGGATCGCCCGTGTCCATCCCCTTCCCATGTGCGGGTGCCGTGGGCTGCGGAGCGTAGCGAAGCAACCACGCTCCTTCCGTCCCGCCCTGCGTGGTTGCGGCTGCGCCGCAAGCCACGGCATCTATGAGCAAGCCATTGTCAAGCCGATAACGAGACGAACACGGGACTTCCCAAGGATCTATCCGACGTCGCCCCTGGTGGACGCGTCACACGATCAAGTACGAACCGGCCCCAGTCACCCATCGAGATCCAGAAGGTCTCATGCCGTGGCACGAGGTCCGGTCATCAAGTCCCGTTATCGTCTTGTCAAAGGTCTGGCCCCTTCGATGCTCGCGGCCGCCCGGGCAGCCCGTTCCGTATCTTCTTGCCTACTCGTTCGCCCTTTGCCCCTTCACCCAACCCGAGGGGCAAAGGGCGAACGCCGTATATCGATCATGCCGCCGCCCGCCAGGCCTCGCCTGTCTGAAGCATCGAGACCATGCAGCACGCCAGATGACGCGCGATTGCAACCAACGCCGTCTTCCGACGTTCCTTGCGGCCCTGGCAGAGTCGCTCGAAGCGTTCCAGAGTTCGCGGACACCGACGAATCACCTGCCACGACGCCTCCACCAGCAACTTCCGCGCCGTCGACGGGCCCTGCTTCGTGATGTGCCCCAGACGCTGGACCCCGGCGCTGGAGTCCTGGCGAGGCACCAGGCCCAGATAGGCTCCGATGGCCCGATTGTTGCTGAACCGACGCGCGTCGGCAATGTACGCCGCCATCGCCTCGGCCGTCCGAGGTCCCACGCCCGGAATCGTCTGAAGCACAACGACGGCCGGGGACTTCCGGCCCATCGCATCCAGCTCCTTCGTCACCCGCCGCAGTTGGTGACGCAGCAGATTCAACTCGTCCAGCAGCAACTCCCGACGCAAGCCCGCGTGCCCCGTCAGTTCCACATCCGCCAGCCACCGACGACCCGCACGCGTCCACAAGCCCTTCGGCGCCACGATCCCCCGGCTGCGAAGCAACGCACGAAGACGGTTCTTGCACCCGACGACCCGCCCGACCACCGTCTGGCGGTACTCGATCAACTCCCGCCACTGGCGGACCTGCCCCGACGGGACGTACGCCGGAGGCACCTCGTCCAGATACAGCAGCTTCGCCAGTTTCTCCGCGTCGACCCGATCGTTCTTGTTCTTGGCGCGGAAGATCAGCCGAAGGTGCCCCGGATGCGCCACCACCACGCGGGTCGCCATCTCGCACAACGCGTCGTACAGGAAGCCATACCCGCAGGAAGCCTCGAAGGCGATCTGGAAGTCCTCGTCGATGCGCCCGATGAATCGCAAGACCTTGCGCCAGGGGCCGTCGATCCGCTTGCGCTTGACTCGCCGACCGTACTCGTTCAAAATGCAGACCGTGGTTGTTCTCCAGTGAACGTCCATTCCAATGTGTAGCATGCAAGCCTCCTCTCGTGTTTGGGGCGTTCTCGAATGACCCCGAGCTTACACGAAGGAGGCTTGCTTCATAGTCTCACCCCTCCGCATGGTGAGGGATTGAAACCAGGAACCAGAACACTATGATGACGGTCTATGCAGTTTCCCAGGAAGGCCATCCTACGCCCCGCCGTCGCTCTGCTGGCAGCTTTCCTCGCGCTGGGGACGGGGGCGGTGCAGGGGGCGCCGAATGCCAACGACCTGCCCAGCTTCTTCGAGCAGGAACTCTCGCGGTTCCGCGCGTTGGCGGGCAATCCCCTTCCGGAGCTGCGTATCGAGGCCGCCCAGGGGCTCGCAGCCCTGAAGCACCACGCGGGCGAGGCGATCCTCCTGCCGCTGGTCCGGGCGACCGAGCCGCTCGTCCGCGTAACCGCGACGCAGGCGCTGGGCGTCTGCGGCCGGCGAAGGAGCATTCCCGTGCTGATCGGCCTGCTGGGCGATGCCGACTGGGAGGTCCGCGCCAACGCCCGGGCGGCGCTGGTCCACATGACCGGGCAGCCCCCCCCCGCCGCCGGGCTGGACAGGTGGCGGGCGTGGTTGCGCGAGTCGGACTGGAACGCGACGGAGGACCGCCTGGTGGCGATGCTGACGGCTCCCGACGCGGCCGTGCGGGAGCGGGCGCTGCGGGCGATGCGAGCCATCGGCAGCGAGCGATGCGAAGGCCCATTGCTCGCCCGAGTCGTCGCCAAGCCCCGCCTGACGAGCAACGAGAATCGCCTCGCGATTCTGGCGCTGGAGCGCGTGGGCTCCGCGAGGTCCATACCCCTGCTGGCCAGAGCGGCCAACTACTACCCCGAGGCCTGCTGGGCGTTGGGTGAGATCGGCGGTCCCGACGCAGAGGCGGCGCTGCTGAAAGTAACCCCTCGCTCCCGAGGCCGTCTCGACCCGCTCGTCAACCTCGACCGCCTCCAGAGCACGAAATGCGGGCCCCTGCTGCCCGTGCTGCTGCGGGCATTCGGGCTGGTGATCTATCGCTCGAAGACGGACGAGTTGCACTTGCCGCCGCACGCCCTGCAGCGCGTGGCTGCCAACTTGATCCTCCGCACCGGGCAGGCGCCGAAGGTGGTCGATCTGATCCTCGCCGAGGCCGAAGGCACGCGGAAGGACGCCGACACGCCGGCGCACCTGCGCGACCCGCTGGCCGGCATGCGGAAGGAACTGGGAGCGGGATTCGTCCGCGAGGACGGGCTGACCGTGGCCCAGCCGCTGGCCGCCCTGCCGCACATCACGCGCGACAAGAAGTTCATCCCGCGTCTGATCGCCCTGCTGAAGCACCGGGCGTTTATCGTCCGCATCTACGCAGCCATGACGCTCGCGTCGCTCCGCGCCGAGCCCGCCGTCCCCGCGATCCTCCAGGCGATCCGCACCCCGTACGGCTTCGTCGACGCGACGACCATCACGTCGGGCAAGCACTTCAAGCAAAGCCAGATCGTTCGCTGGCGCGGGTACCTGTGCATGGCGCTGGGACGTCTCGGGGGCGAGCAGGCCCGTGTCGCGCTGGAGAAGATCGCGCTGGACCCGACGTCATTCCGCGACCTGCGGTATGGCTCGACGGTGGGCCTGCAGTTCCTGGCCTCGCCGAAATCGCTGCCCGCCCTGCGGCGCATCGCGAAGGAAGACATCATCTGGGCAATTCGGCAGACCGCGAGCGAAGCCGTCACGGACATCGAACTCGCTCAGCAAAGCAAGGCCATGACATCGCGATGAACCGAACGCTCCCATTCTGGATGCTGGCCGTCCTGACGAGCCTGGCGCCGTCGGCGTTGACGGCCCCGCCGCTCGGCGGCAGACCGGCGCCCGGGAATGAGGCGCAACTTCTCCAAACGGTCATCCGCGACAAGGCAGGCGCCGCCGGGGCGGCGCTGAAGCTCGCGCAGGGCGGTGACAAGGCCGTCGGCCCGCTCCGACAGGGCCTGAAACGCAGGGGCGGGCGCACGGCGGCGTTGTGTGCGTGGGCGCTGTCGAGACATCCGAACCCCAAGCTCGCGCCGGAGCTGCGAACGCTCGCGAAGTCCATCGACCAACTTGCCGCCTACTGGGCCGTCAAGGCGATGGGGTCGATGCGCGACCGCAGCGGCCCGGCCACGCTGACCGAGTTCCTGCCCAAGGACCCCAACGGCTACTGGGAGCACACGCGGGGCAACCGCATCCTGCTGGCGGCGGGACGCGGGAAGAAGCCGGCGCAATACGCTACAGGCTGGATGCCGAACCTGCGCGTGGCGTGTGCGGCGATGGAGTCGCTGGGACAGATCGGCGGACCGCAGGCGAGGGCCTGCCTGCTTCGCGCGCTGGACAGCCCGCAGTACCTGATGCGCTACGGCGCCGCCCGCGGGCTCGGCGCGATGAAACCGCCCGACACGCTGCAGCGCCTCCGGCGTCTGGCCGTCGAGGACAACGTGCGCATCGTCCGCGACGCCGCCCGCGAGGCGGCCGCTCGGATCGACGGCACGTGGAAGCCGCCCCACTCGCCCCGCCCGCCGATGCCCGAGGCGCTCGTGTTCATCAAGACGGCCAACCGCACCGAGTCCAACCTGGGCTTCCGCGATTCGTACCCCTTCCCCCGCGTGCCCTGGTACCACGAGGGCGAGAATCTGTACGTCCTGAGTCCCGTCGCCCCGAACGGAACCGTCCGCAACCTGACGAAACTCACCGGCGGGGCCGTCCAGGGCCCGGAGCTGTCTTACGACGCGAAACGGATCGTCTTCGCGATGCGGAAGAACGTCAAGACGGACGGCTTCCACATCTACGAGATCGGCATCGACGGCAGCGGGCTGCGGCAGCTCACGCGCGGCAACTGCAACGACGTCGACCCCTGCTATCTGCCCGACGGGCGGATCGTCTTCTGCAGCGACCGCGCGGGCTACCGCGAGTACTACCACCAGGAGCGCTCCCGCGTGATCTACGTGATGGACGCCGACGGCGGGAACGTGCGGCAGGTCACGTTCAACCCGAACCAGGACTACGCCCCGCTCGTGCTGCGCGACGGGCAGGTGCTCTACGCCAGCTACCGCTTCTACGCCCAGGACGGCAGCAGCGGCCCGCTGGCCCGGGAGCGGTTCCACCAGCGGATCGAGACCGTCCTCCGCACCGTCCGCCCGGACGGCTCGAACGATCAACTGTTCTACGGCGCGATGCGCGGCAGTTTCTACACGCCGGTGCGGCCGATGCCCTACGCCCTGCAACATGTGGGCTGGCACCCGCGAGGCAGCCACATCGGCGTCGTGACCAGCCAGGCCCGCGAGATGCCCGACGGCAGCTTCATCTGCATCACGCCCGCCGGGCTGACGCACGTGGAGACGGCCGTCGCGCCGATCGACTGCGAGCGCCCCGTGTTCCCGGAAGTGCTCAACCTCGCCGGAGGCGAGGAGACGTACATCCACAACTTCGACCCCCTCAATCCGGTCGGGCGCTACACGTCGCCCCACCCGGCCGGCGGGCAGTGGGTGTTCGTCTCACACGCGGAATGGCACAGGCGAGGAGGGGCGGCCTACGGGATCTACCTGTTCGACCTCGCGACGCGCAAGAAGGTGCTGGTCTACGACGACCCGACACTCAGCGACATCGACCCGATCCCCGTCGTTCCGCGCCCGCTGCCGAAAGCGCTCGCCTCCCAGGCGCCGCCGGGGACCGCCCCCACCGGGCGAATCTACTGCGCCTCGGTGTTCCGCTCCGACGTGCCCTACGATCGGGCGAAGGTGAAGTCGGTCCGCGTGATCGGCGCCCTGTTTCAGCCGCTGTCGATCAACGCCAACGCCAACTTCCGCACGCGCGTGCTCGGCACCGTGCCGCTCGAAAAGGACGGCTCGTTCTACGTCGAAGTGCCCGCCGACACCCCCCTGCGGTTCCAGTTGCTCGACGCCGACGGGCGGGCCGTCGTGCACGAGACGGCCTTCACCTACGTCCGCCCCGGCGAGACGAAGGGCTGCGTGGGCTGTCACGAAACGAAGAACACGCTCGCCCCCCGCACGCGCCCCCTCGCAACGCGACACGCCCCCGCCCGGGCCCTCCTCAAACGCGGCGACCTCATCTACCAGGGACAGCCCGGCACGTCCTACAACCTGATCGTGCGGGAGTGAGGGGGCTCGGGCTGGAAGCCCGCGCCCGGTATCGGTAATCGGTCCATCGGTAATCGGGCGGTACAGGAGGTCGCACGCTTGCTCTTCGGTGACGTGCCGCTACACTGACGGGGGCGACACATCGGAACGGTTCACAGCGCGATTGCAGGGGCAACGAAGGATGAACAGACAACTTGCTCGTGTATGGATCATGGGAACCGCTTGCGGTTTCGCGGTCGTGGCAGGCTGTGCGAAAACGCCGGCGCCGCGCGTCACAGGGAGGCAGGACACTATGGCGACGGGAAAACGTACGGTCACGGTGAAGCGCGAAGACGACAAGGTCTGGGTCGACGGCGTGTCCGCCTGGCGCGGCAGGAACACGGTGCTCGCCCGGATGGCGCCGGTGCTGCGGGCGTGCGGCGAGGACGTGACGTACGAGCACCTCATGGGCGTGAGCAGCCGGGCGTTCCGCCTGCAGTTCAACTGGTGCCCGTCGGCGCCGCATTCCAACTGCGGCTTCAACACAACGAGGCCCGCCCTGAAGGCGATGGGCTACGCGATGGACGAGTACCTGCTCGCTCCGTGGAGCCCGGAGACGCGCAAGACCCGCCCGGCCACCGAGGAGGAAGTCGCCGCCGCCCTCGGCGCGGTGAAGCGCAGCATCGACGCGGGCCGGCCCGGGCTATTCGGCAGCGAGGAGGCGGACATCCTGATCGGCTACGAGCCGCGCGGCGAGGGAAAGACGGGCCTGCTCGCCCGCACGGGCAAGGACAAGCCCTACCTCGTCTCCGTCACGCAGGATCCCTGGGAAGTGTGCGTGCTGCGGACACTCGACGTCACGCCGCCGCGGCGGGAGAGCATTCTCTGGTCGCTTCGCACGGCCGTGCGGAACGCCCACGCGGAGACACTCGAGGGCTACACGGGCGGCTTTGCGGCGTGGGAACGGTGGATCCGCGAACTGTCCGAAGCGGACAAGCCCTGGTGGACGAACATCAAGTCCGACAAGCCGCTGACGCTGGGCCAGTTGAATGACGGTGCGTGGTTCGAGATCTGCCTCGGCAACGCGTGGTGCGGTGAGAGCCTCATCGACGCGCGCAAGGCGGCGGCGGTGTACCTGAAGTCCATCGCCGGCGAGTTCAACCCCGACGCAGCTCGACATCTGCGAGCAGCAGCGAGGGCGTACGAGCAGATGCATCCCATCCTGACCGAGATCTGCCCGGCCGTCGCCCCCTACCCGTGGACAATCAAGAAGGACCGCACGAAGTGGACGCAGGAAATGCGCAACAGGCAGGCCGCCATCCTCAAGCGGGCCCTCCCCCTGGAGCGCAAGGCGATCGGCGAGATCGAGCAGGCTCTGGCGGCCATCGACGCGGAGGGCACGTCATGAACCCACAACGTCTGTGTTCCCTGATTCCCCTGCTCGCGGTGGTGTTGGCTTCGCTGACCGGCTGCGGAACTGCGGACCACGATGTCACGGCCTACGACATTCCGAAGCTGTCGGGCATTCTCATCGACGGGCGCGACGACGACTGGGCGGGTCGCGGATTCCACGTGGACGTGCTGTGCGGCCCGGACGGGCAGGCGCCCGCGGTCGACGATCTGGATGCGAAGGTCCAGGTAGGATGGCACGAGCAGGGGCTGCTTCTGTTTCTGACCGTGCGCGACAACCAGGCCGACGAGCACGAGTCGGTCGACCAGCTTTGGCGGAAGGACAGCGTCGAGTTGTACGTCAGCGACGGCGTGGGTTCGGCGAATCGGTACCAGATCATCGTGACGGGCGGGGCGGACAAGCGGTTCAGCCGCCCCCGCCGCAAGCTCTTCGAGCGGCGCCCCGCGGAGATGAACCCGCCGAAGCTGACTCCCGCCCTGATGGCCGTGCCGGGCGAGGGCGGCTACGTCGTCGAAGCCATGCTGCCGTGGCGCGACCTGAAGATGTCCCCCGCGATGGGCAAGACGGTCGGCCTGCAACTCCACGTCAACGACACGGACGGCGGCGAGCGAAAGCAGGTGACGTGGCACCCGTCCGCGAATGCGCGGAACGAGCCCGACGCGGTCCAGCCCCTGCGACTGTCACGACGGGCAGGTCCGAGGCAGATTGCGATCGCTCGGACGCGAACCGACGTCAACCGCGGGCGCGCCACGGTCACCGTCCTCGCCAAGCCCGCCCTGGTCGGGCGGGAGGTGTCCGTCGCGGACCGGTCCGGCATCCTCGGGCGGGGCAAGCTGTCTCCCCGCAGCGGGCGTGCCGGCGCGACGCTCCATATCCCGCTTCCCCGAGACCGGGAGTGGGCCGACCCGGCCGTCCTCCTGCCCGGAGCGGCCCTGCCGCTGCGCCCGGACAGCCTCGCCAAGGCCCGAGCACGGGCGGCGATGGACCTGAACCTGATCTTCGAACCCTATTGTTTCGAAGGCACGAAGCTGCCCGCGTGCGACTTCGAGCATCCGCTCCAGGCGGAGAATCTGCTCGGGCCCTACACGATCGAGACCACCTACTACGACCGCCGCCAGCGCGAGGTGACGGAGGCGGTCGAACCGGGACGCTATGGCGCCGTCGTCGAGATCCGCCCCCGGACCGGTCCCGTCCTGCGGCGGTTCCGCACGCTGTTCCGCATGCCACAGGGCGTCTGGTGGTGGCGGGCGAACGTCGACGCCACCATCGACCTGCCGAAGCAACTCGGCGTCAACCCGGCCGTACTGAAAGAAGAGCACCGCGCCGTTGCGGACTATCTCAAATGGCGGTTCTCCGAAGGCTGCTCGCGCGACGCCGCCGGCGCCGCCCTGCTGGCTGGTCTGCACGAGACCGAACCGGGCAAGCGCAACCGGATCCACACCGGCAATGACGTCTGGGCGGCGGACCGCCAGTGGTGGGTGCGGATGAAGCAGAAGCTCTACGGCGTCGAGAAGCCCGCGAGCTTCGTCTGCCCGCGCCCCATCGAAGGGACGCCCGCGCCGGTCGTCCGCCGCGGCTCGGCCGCCGAGGCGGGCATGAAACCCGACGCGGCCGCGAAGATCGACGCCGTCTGTAATGCCTGGGCGGCCGACTCCGACCAGGCGTTCGCCGTCTGCGTCGTCCGGCGCGGCGTGATCGTCCTGCACAAGGCGTACGGCAGCCGCGACGGGCAGCCCATGACCACGCGGACCAAGAGCTGGATGGCCTCCATCACGAAGCTGCTGTCGGGCACGCTGATGATGATGCTCGTAGACCAGGGCGTCGTCGACCTCGACGACCCCGTCGACAAGCATCTGCCCGCCTTCCGCGGCATCGAGGTCGACCGGGCGATGACCGTCCGCGACCTGTACACGCACACGAACGGGCTGTGGGGGCACTGGGGCGATGACCTGCACGATCTCGAGGAAGTCGTCGCGAGGTACTATCCGCATCTGCGGATCGGCGTGCGGCACGCGTACAACGGGGCGGGCTACGGACTGGGCGGCAAGATCATCGAGATGCGGACGGGCGAGGCGATTCCAAAGTTCTACCGCAAGCACCTGCTGGGCCCGCTGCGATGCGCCAACACGGAGGTGAACGACACGTACGGCGGGGCGGTGAGCGTACCGATGGACATCGCGAGGATCGGGCAGATGCTGCTCAACCGCGGCGTGTACGGCGAGCATCGCTTCTTCAGCGACGCGACGTTCGAGAAGATGCTCCCCCAGCCGCTCGTCGGCCTGCAGGGCGGGCCGAAGACGTGGGGCATCGGCGTGCGCTGGACGATCAACGAGGGCAACCCCCGCCCGACCGACCTGCTCAGCAGCAAGGCGTTCGGACACGGCGCGGCCTCGTCGGCGACGCTCGCGATCGACCCCGTCCACGACCTCGTCATCGTCATGACCCGCAACACGGCCGGGCGGAACTTCGGCAAGCACCATCCGAAGTTCATCCGCGCAGTCGTCGAGGGCATCCTCCCGGACGGGGAGGATAGGTGAGAGGTTAGAGGTGAGAGGTGAGGCTCCGCGTAGGAACGCGTGCCGCCCCCCCACCTCTCACCTCTAACCTCTAACCTTGACCTGCCTCAGGATCATTGCCTGCGTTATTCCGCCAGGAACACCACTTTTCCATTGCGTTTGCAGTCTGTTAGGGTATAGTGATCGGCACGATGATCGACTCCGCCGATAATCCGCCGGATGCGCGTGACCTCGCCGCCCCGCTGCGCGAGGTGTTCGGCTTTCACGAGTTCCGGGCGAATCAGGAGGAGATCGTCCGGGCGGTGCTTGCGGGGAAGGACGTGTTCGCCGTCATGCCGACCGGCGGGGGCAAGAGCCTGTGCTACCAGCTTCCCGCAGCCGTGCTGGACGGGACGTGCGTGGTCGTCAGCCCGCTGATCTCGCTGATGAAGGACCAGGTCGACGCCGCCCAGGCCAACGGGCTGCGGGCGGAACTGCTCAACAGTTCGCTGACCGACGCCGAACGGACGAACGTCTCGCGACGCCTGGCTGCGGGGGAACTGGACCTGCTCTACGTCGCGCCCGAGCGTTTCGCCCTGCGCGGCTTCCAGGAGGCGATCAAGCGCGTGCCCCTCTCGCTGTTCGCCATCGACGAAGCCCACTGCATTTCCGAGTGGGGGCACGACTTCCGCCCGGACTACCTGGCGCTATCCGCGATCGTCGAGCGGTTCGACGGCGTGCCCGTGGCGGCCTTCACGGCCACCGCGACCGCCCGCGTGCAGCAGGACATCATCGCCCGCCTCGGCCTGCGAAAGCCCTTCACCGTCCGGGCGTCGTTCGACCGCCCGAACCTGATCTACGAGGTCGCCGACAAGAGCAACGTCAACCGCCAGGTGCTGTCGCTGGTGCGGCGGCGCGACGGCGAGAGCGGCATCGTCTATCGCGCCACGCGCGACAGCGTCGAGGCGACCGCCCGCTACCTGGCCGAGCGGGGCATCCGCGCCCTGCCCTACCACGCGGGGCTGGACGGCGAGGTCCGCAAGCAGCATCAGGACGCCTTCAACCGCGACGAAGTCGACGTCATCGTCGCCACCGTCGCGTTCGGCATGGGGATCGACAAGTCGAACGTCCGCTTCGTCATCCACGCCGACCTGCCGAAGAACATCGAGAGCTACTACCAGGAGACCGGGCGGGCCGGACGCGACGGCGAGCCCGCCCACTGCACGCTGCTGTTCTCCCGCGGCGACGGGACGAAGGTCCGCTACTTCATCGACCAGGTCGCGGATGAGACCGAGCGAGAGATCGCGACGGCCAAGCTCAACGAGATGATCCGCTTCGCCTCCGTCGCCGCCTGCCGCCGTCGCAGCCTGCTGGCGTACTTCGGCGAGGAGTACCCCAACGACGACTGCGGCGCGTGCGACATCTGCACGGGCGAGATGGAGCAGGTCGACGCGACGACCGACGCACGGATTGTCCTGTCGGCCGTCGCGCGGACGCAGCAGCGCTTCGGCGCCGCCCACGTCGTCGACGTCGTCGCCGGGGCGAACACGCAGCGGATCCGCGACCTGCGGCACGACCGCCTCAAGACCTACGGCGCCGGCAAGGGCCGACCGAAGAAGTACTGGCGAGGCCTGGTCGACCAGCTCATCGCCCAGGGCATTCTCCGCCAGTCGGAAGGCCAGTACCCCACGCTGCGGATCACGCCCGAGGGAGCCGAGGTGCTGTTCGGGCGGCAGGAGTTCAGCTTCCTGCAGAAGCAGACCGCCCCCGTCGTCGAAGCGCCCGCCCCCGACGCCGTCGCGTGCAACGGCGACCTCTTCGAGCAACTCCGCTTCCTCCGCAAGCAGCTTGCGAGCGCCCAGAACGTGCCCCCCTACGTCGTCTTCTCCGACCGCACGCTCCGCGAGATGGCCTCGCGATTCCCCGCCACGCCCGACGAACTGCTCGACGTCACCGGCGTGGGCGAGACCAAACTCGACCGCTACGGCGACGATTTCCTCACCGCCATCCGCGCGTTCATCCAGGCCAACCCGGGGGCGACCGCGTAGAGTTCCCCGGCCTGAAAGGCCGGAATAGTACAGCCCAGGGCAACGCCCTGGGTTACGGTGGTCCGCGCATCCAAGCCCTGAAAGGGCGAAGCCGCCTCGCGTAATGTTTCGCCCTTTCAGGGCTTGCCGTCGAGCCGCACCCTCGTCCCAGGGCGTTGCCCTGGGCTCTACTCTCGCAGCCCTTCGGGCTGCCCATCCTTCCCGCCTTTCCAGCTACTGTCCCTCCCATTCCTTTTGGCACACCGGTCGGCGTGGAACGCTTCTGGGCTCTTGACAAACCCCCGTCCGGGCGGTGATATTCAGTGGACGCCGTGAGAGATGTCCTCTTCTGACAGGAGCGAAACCCATGAACGGATACACCGGTAAGATCCTTCGCATCGACCTCACCGAGGGGACGATTGCGACCGAGGCGCTCGACCCCGACGTGGCGGCCAAGTTCGTCGGCGGGCGAGGGCTGGGGACGTACTACCTGTCGAAGGAGGTCGATCCGACCGTCGACGCGCTCTCGCCGGACAACAAGCTCCTGCTGGTGACGGGGCCGCTGACGGGCACGACCGTGCCGGCGTCGGGCCGATACATGGCCGTCACAAAGAGCCCGCTGACGGGCACGATCGCGTCGAGCAACTCCGGCGGGCACTGGGGCGCCGAACTGAAGTTCGCCGGCTGGGACATGGTGATCCTCGAGGGCAAGAGCCCGAATCCCTGCACCATCACGATCCGCGACGACGACGTGCAGATCTGCGACGCGGCCGCTCACTGGGGCAAGCTGGTCGGCGAGACCACCGACGCCCTGCTGGAGGAGTTCGGCGATCCGAAGGCCCGCGTGCTGATGATCGGCCCGGCCGGCGAGCGGATGAGCCCGATCGCGGCGATCATGAATGACCGTTACCGCGCCGCGGGGCGCAGCGGCGTGGGCGCGGTGATGGGCAGCAAGAATCTCAAGGCCATCGTCGTCCGCGGCAGCTCCAAGCCCACCGTCGCCGACGCCGACGGGCTCGCGGAACTCGTCAAGGGCCTCCGCGCGAAGCTCAAGGAACATCCCGTTACGGGCACGGGGCTGCCCACCCACGGGACGGCCGTGCTGGTCAACATCATCAACGACGGCGGCGTCTACCCGACGGAGAACTTCCAGAAAGCGCAGTTCGACAAGGCAGCGGAGGTCTCCGGCGAGGCCCTGACCGAAAAGTACCTCACGGGCAAGGACGTCTGCTATCGCTGCCCGATCGCCTGCGGGCGGTATTCCGAGGCCGACGGCGTCGAGGGCGGCGGGCCCGAGTACGAGACGATCTGGGCCTACACCGCCGACTGCGGCGTCAGCGACATGCCCTCGGTCATCAAGGCCAACAAGTGGTGCAACGAGTACGGGCTGGACACGATCAGCGCCGGCGCGACGATCGCGTGCGCGATGGAACTGGCCGGCAAGGGCATCATCCCGGCGGACGACATCGACGGGCCTCCGCTGGAGTTCGGCAACAACGAGGCGATCGTCGAGTGGACGCGGAAGATGGGCGCGGGCGAGGGCCTGGGCGCGAAGATGGCGGAGGGTTCGTACCGCCTCGCCGATGGGTACGGGGCGCCCGAGCTGTCGATGACGGTCAAGAAGCAGGAACTGCCCGCCTACGACCCGCGCGGCATCCAGGGCCACGGGCTGCAGTACGCCACCAGCAACCGCGGCGGCTGCCACGTCCGCGGGTACCTGATCTCGCCCGAGATCCTCGGCGTGCCCGAGAAGCTCGACCCGATGAGCCTCGAAGGCAAGGCCGTCTGGGCCAAGGGCTTCCAGGACCTCACCGCGACGATCGACTCGCTGGGGCTCTGCCTGTTCACGTCGTTCGCGATGGGCGCGGATGACTACAGCGGCGCGTACGACAACGCCGTCGGCACGAGCACGACGGGCGACGACATGATGGCCATCGGCGATCGGATCTGGAACCTCGAGCGGGTGTTCAATCTGAAGGCCGGCATCGGCGCCGACCAGGACACGCTGCCGAAGCGCCTGCTGAGCGAGCCGATCCCCGAAGGCCCGTCGAAGGGCAGCGTTCACCACCTCGCGGAACTCCTGCCCGAGTATTACAAGGAGCGCGGCTGGAGCGCCGACGGCGTGCCGACCGACGAGAAGCTCGCCGAACTGGCGCTGGCGTAGCGATGGCGGATGGCGACCATTCCGACTGTCCGTTTTGCTCGGGCGCGGTGCAGGCCAACGCGGTCGCGTCGCTGGGCACGGTATTGGCCGTCGAGGACGTCGCGCCCGTCGCGCCCGGTCACCTGCTGGTCATCCCCCGCCGCCACACGCCGGACTTCTTCACGATGACCGAGGAGGAAAAGCGCCACGCCAGCGAACTGCTGACGATCCTCCGCGACCGCGCCGTCGAGGCCGATCCGACCGTCACGGGCTTCAACGTCGGCATCAACTGCGGCGAATCGGCCGGCCAGCAGATCCCCCACGCCCACATCCACTTCATCCCCCGCCGCGACGACGACCCGAACCATCCCAACGGCGTCAAAGGCGTCATCCGAAACAAGATGACCTACTGACCGGCGGCTGGCGCCGTTCACAGGTGCTACGGTACACGCGCAGCGAATAGCGATCAGCCATTAGAGCGGTTTACATATAACCTGTCGTATATCCGCAATGGGTGAACCATCCAAGCAGGTCGCGGAGGGAGACGTGGTTCAGAGCGGTTCGGATGGCGTCAACGAGGGCGTCGAAGGTTCGAGCGCCGATCGATCGAAGGGTCTGCTTGATCTTCGACCACAGGTGCTCAATGGGGTTGAAGTCGGGGCTGTAGGGAGGCAGGTACCACACATACGCCCCGGCTGCCTCGATCAGTTCGGTCACCCGCGGCAGCTTGTGGCTGGAGAGGTTATCCAGCACGACAATCTCGCCGCCCTGAAGCGTCGGGACGAGAACCTGCTCCACGTAGACCACGAAGGCTTCCCCATCGATCGCACCATCCAACGCGAAGGGAGCCTGGACGCCGTCCAGACCGATCGCGGCGAGCATGGTCGTCGTGTTCCAGTGCCCGGCCGGAGCGGACGACCATAAACGCTGGCCCTTCGGGCAACGGCCGTGCATCCGGACCATGTTCGTCTTCGCCCCGCTTTCATCGAGAAATCGGAAGCGTCGCGGGTCGATGCCCTCGACGTCGACCCACCACTGCTCACGAGCCTCCTTCACGTCGGGTCGGTCTTGTTCTGCGGCTCGGAGCGTCTTTTTTTGAGCGGGAG
>CAZEJA010000027.1:0-14926 GCA_964512215.1 uncultured Planctomycetaceae bacterium | reverse complement strand
GTCCCCCCCTTTAGTTTTTGTAATCAACACGGGCCCGCCCCTCTTAGGGGCCCGCCCGCTTTTCTATCCACTCGCCCCCGGGGTATCCGTCAGCGTCTCGGCAGCAGCGTCAGGGAATCCACCATCGCCAACAGATCCACCCCGCCGTTACCCGCCTCGCCGTCCGCTTCCGCATCCGCGAGGGCCTTGTCCAGCACCTCCCGCTCCGCCGCCCGGGAACGCTGCCGCCGCCTGGTCACACGCCGGACACGCCTCGGCCGCCGAAGGCGCGGGCCTCGCCGTGCCTCTCGGACCGGCCGGGCCTCTTCCTCAGCATCCGCCGATTCCGTGGGCTCCGTCGTCGGCAGCGGCGCTGCGTCGAACGTCTCCGCGGAGGCGGGCGATTCCACGGACAGCGCGGCGCTGCCCGTGACGGACGCCCCACCCAGCAACGTCGGCAGCGGATCCAGCGACGCGCCGGCCTGGTAGGCTGAGATGAAGCCGGCCACGTCCAGATCGTCGAGGTTTCCATCGGGGATCGGGTCGAACAGGTCGCCGCCGTAGAAGTCCGCATCCAGATCGGCGCCCTGGTAGGCCGCGATGAATCCCGCGACGTCCAGGTCCGTCAACTCCCCGTTCGGGTCCGGCTCGAACAGATCCCCGCCGTACAGGTCGCCTCTCAGGCTGCCCACGTAGAACACCGCATCCCCGCCCGCCGTTCCATTGCCCGTCGGCAGGTCCGTGGCGTCGTAGACGTACCCGCGCCCGCTGCCGCCGGCGTCAGGCTCGCCATCCAGCGCGTTGCCCGCGAGGTCCTCGATCGTCGCGCCGCCATCCAGGGTCACCTTCACCCACGTGTCGACCACCGAAGCGATGTCGAACGTGATCGTCATTGTGTCCGTCCCGCTGCCGGTGATGCTCGTCGGCGTCAGGACGTCGCCCAGCGTTTCGGTGTTCCCCGAGAATGTGACTTCCTGCACCGTCACGTCGCCGGACGTGAAGTTGACGTCCTCGCTGAACGTGACCTCAACCGTCTGCACGCCCGTCCCGCTGGGCTCGATGTCGCTGACGGTCCGGTCGCCGTTCAGCACGACCGCCGTCACCACAGGCGGCTCGGCCAGGTCGTTCCCGAAGTCGACGTCCTCGACGACCTCCCCTTCCGCCAGCGTTACGCTGTGCGTGCCGCCCGCGGGGTACTTCTGCTCCCAGCCGCTGATGTCGGACTCCGCCACCGTGTATGTCCCCGCGGGCAGGTCCGTGAACAGGTACGTCCCGTCGAAGACCGTCGTCGTCGTCGGCTCGCCCGTGACGATCGTCAGGGACCACGAGTTCAGCGTGCCCTCGTCGCCGTTGACTTCGTCTACGATCTCCAACTGCCACGTCCCGTTGGCGCTCTCGCCGTCGAAGTCGGACAACGATCCGCCCGGACGGTACGTGCCCCCGAACGGCGCCGTCCCGTCGCCAATATCCTGGCCGGCCTCGTCGTCGAACGTCGTCCCGTCGAAATCGTTCCCGCTCCCCCCGATGCCGTCGGCCAGTTCCACGCGCGTCCCGATTGGGCTGATGAGCGTGAGGACCAGGTCCCCGTCGTACGTGTGCGTAATGTCCAGCGTGACGTTGACGTCCGCGATGTCCTCGCTCAGGCCGCTCACCACCGCGTCCGACGTCACGGTGTCCTTGTCCGTGATGGCCACCGGAACGTCCGTCGAGTCGATGGTGTCCACCGACTGCGGGTTGTGGGCGCCGTCGTTGTTCAGGTCCAGGTAGATAGGCCAGCCGCCAATAGTGACCTCCCCGCCGTCCCAGACGCCGTCGCCGTCGGCGTCGTACCACTTGGTCCCGTGGATTTCGCCCAGCAAGGCCGAACCCGCTCCAATCGTCAGCGTCAGGTCGTAGTCGCCCGTCGAGCCCCCCGCGCCGCTGTTCGGCGTGGTGGCGTCGTACGTGGAGTTATCCCACCCGGTCACGCCGACGTAGTACGTCCCGGCCGACGGGAGGTCATAGCGGAGATAGCTGTCAAGCCCGTCGGCGTCGTCGTTGATCGCCAGCGCCGTCCCGCCCGCGTCGAACAGGCGGAGCATCGGGTCCAGCGACGTGCCGATCGACTGCGCGTCGATATCGGCGATCAGCGTGGCCGCTTCGTCGACGGCGACCGAAAACAGGTCGACGTCCTTTGCGCCGTAAAACCCGTCGCCCACGTGAGCGGACAGCGTCACCTCTCCGGCGCCGGTCAGCCCGCTGTCGGTCGCCTCGGAGATATCATCGTTGGACTCGTACGGGCCCGACGCGGTGATGACCTCGAAGAGGACCACCTCGTCCACGCCGTCGTTGAGCGGGTTCGCCTCCGGGTCCTGGATGGGGTTGCCCCCCGTGCCGAGGATCGTCAGGCGGTACTGCTCGGCCGGCAGCAGGGAGCCCAGGGAGATCGTGACGGTGTCCGCCTGCGGCTGCGACAGGTCCGAATCGCCGATCGCATAGATCGTATCGTCGCCCGTGTCGAACGCGTCGTCCGCGCCGTCGTCTCGCAGCAGGAAGTTGGCGCCCACCACCGAGGAGCCCAGCAGATCCTCCGTGAAGTTCGCGGTGATCTCGTCGACCGGCGGTGTCGTGGCCGCCGTGCTGATGCTCTGGAGGCGCGGCCCGGCGATGCTGAGCGTCTGCAGCGCCGCGTACGCGTTCAGCCGCCCGCCCGTCGCGGTAATGCCATCCATCGCGGGGATCGGAACCACGCTGGAGAAGATGGCCGACTTGATCGCCCCGGCCGACGCCGTCGGGTCCAGCGCCGCCATCAGCCCGACCACGCCCGAGACATGCGGCGTGGCCATGGACGTGCCGCTGTAGGTGCCATAGCTGTCGCCCGGCAGCGTCGAGTAGATCGACGATCCCGGCGCGGCCAGGTCCACGGACACGGCACCGTAGTTCGAGAAGACCGAGCGGGCGTCGGTGCGGGTGATCGAGGCGACGGAGATGATGTTGTCCAGGTCGTAGGTGGCCGGATAGTAAGGCGTGACGTCGTTGTCGTCGCCGATCTCGTCGGCGCCCCCGTTGCCCGCCGCCGCGAGGAACAGGATGCCCTCGTCCCCGGACGCCTCGATGGCGGCCGACATGCTCGACGAGGCCCCGCCCCCGCCCCAACTGTTGTTGGTGGCCACGATGTTCACGCCGTAATCCCGCTTCATCATCGTGGCGTAGTTGACCGCCGACACCGCGTCGGCCGTCGACCCGCTGCCGCTGTCGTTCAGGAACTTCAACGCCATGATCTTGACGGTCCAGTTGACGCCCACGACCCCTGTGGCGTTGTCGCCTACCCCGCCGATCGTGCCCGACACGTGCGTGCCATGCCCGTCGCCGTCCATCGGGTCGTCATCGTCGTAGGCCCAGTCCCACCCGTACACGTCGTCGATGTACCCGTTGCCGTCGTTATCTTCCCCGTCGCCGGGGGTTTCCCCCGGATTCGTCCACATGTTGGCGACCAGGTCCACGTGGGTGTAGTCCACGCCCGAGTCGATCACGGCGATCACCACGTCCGACGAGCCGGTCGTGATATCCCACGCTTCCGGCGCGTCGATGTCGACGTCGACGGTCCCGCCGGACTGCCCGGTGTTGTGCAGCCCCCATAGCGTGCCGAAGCTCGGGTCGTTGGGCATGACCTGAACCTCCAGCACCGCGTCGGGCTCGTAGTAGGCTACGTCCGGGTCCCCCGCCAGCCAGTTGGAGACAGCCGTCGCGTCGGCGCCGTACGTCTGGATCAGGACCTGCCCCGTCATGCCCAGCCCGCCGATCACGTCGAAGTTCACCAGGTCCGCCGTCAGCAGGCCCGCCGTCTCGGCCGGCGAGGAGATCCCTTCGATCGAGCCCGGCTGGAACTGCACGATCCACCGGTCGGCGACGACCGACAGCGTCTGTCCCCGCCACTCGATCTGCTCGACGCTCTCGCTGAACGCCGCCCCCTCCTGCGTCCCCCCATCGACCGCCGCCGTGGCGGCCACCTGCTCAAACCACAGCGAGGAGACATACAGGGAATCGAGCGCCGTGTTCGCCGAGAGAAGCAGGCGCGGTTCGAGACCCTCCAGCCGCGGTCGGGCCGCCTCTCTCTGAGCCCTCTTCCCGTTCATCGTTCGCGCCTCTCCATCGAAGTGTACACCGATCCCGCGAATGGGGCAACATGCCTCTGAGCCGCCCGAGCGGCGCAGTCCGCCCGTCGGGACCTACGTCATTCTATCACCGGTTCCCCGGATGGGGCACTAGAGAAATGGGATTTCATTCCTCGAAACTTCGCCCCGCCCCAGCCGCCAGGCGGCGCGACGGTCACAGCGATGCCGACGGCAACGGGTCGACCAGCCCATCCCCCGCCGGCGGCAGGTCCGCTCCGGACTCCGCATCCGCCAGAGCCTGGTCCCGTGCAGCCCGCCGGGCCGCAGCGGAACGGGCGTCTCGCTTCGCGCCGCGACTCCCGCGTCTCTTCACCGGCGCCTCCGGACTGGGCACGTCTGTCGCCACTTCCGTGATCTCGCTGTCGTCCGCGGAAGACGTCGTCTTCTCGTCGGACGTCTGCAGAAGGACGGCCTCTTCGGCCGGCGACTCCGTCGACACCGACAGCGAGGCAGCGCCCGCGACGGCGGCGCCCGACAGCGACGCAGGCAGGCCGTCCAACGATGCTCCGGCCTGGTAGACTGCGATGAAGCCGGCTACGTCCAGATCGTCCAGATTCCCGTCCGGTGTCGGCTCGAACAGGTCCCCGCCGTAGAAGTCTGCGTCCAGATTCCCGCCCTGGTAGGCGGCGATGAACCCGGCGACATCCAGGTCGGTCAGTGCCCCGTTCGGGTCGGGCTCGAAGAGGTCCCCGCCATACAGATCGCCCCGCAAACTGCCTACGTAGAACACCGCATCGCCCCCCGCGGTCCCGTCGCCCGTCGGAAGATCCGTCAGTGCGTCGTAGATATACCCCCTTCCGGAGCCACCGCTTGCGGTTTCGCCATCCAGCGCATTGCCCGCGAGATCAGTAATCGTCGCCCCCCCGTCCAGCGTCACCTTCACCCACGTGTCGACCACCGACGCACTGTCGAACGTGATCGCCATCGTGTCCGTCCCGCTGCCGGTGACGCTCATCGGCGTCAGGACGTCACCCAGGTCCTCGGATCCGCCGGGGAACGTCACTTCCTGTACGGAAACGTCGCCGCTCGCGAAGGTCACCGCCTCGCTGAAGGTCACCTCGATCGTCTGCACGCCGGTCCCGCTGGGCTCGATGTCGCTGACGGTCCGGTCGCCGTTGAGCACGACCGCCGTCACGACGGGCGGATCGTCCTCGGCATCGCGGACGAGGCGGACGTAGTTGTACGACCGCGTCGCGTCCCCCTGCGGGCTGATCGCGAGGTAGTATCCGTCGGTCACGTACGTCAGGCCGCTGAAGCTGCCGTCCTTCTGGTCGCTTCGCTGGGCACCCGCGCCGTGCACGTCCATCCACTGGCTGTTCATGTAGCCCGTCGCCCGCCCGAAGCAGATGTACACGCCCGAAGTGGCGGACCCGCCGTATCTGACGTGCGTCGTGCCGGTCCAGAACCACGGGTAGTCGACATCGCCGCCCTCGTTGGTGATCTGCGTGATGTTGAACACCGGATCGATCGCCGCCGAGCTGGTCGCACCCGGCGCCCGCGAGTAGTCGAGGATACTCTGCATCTCCTTGGCGTTCGGCAGGCGCCAGTCGTCGTGGCCCAGGTAGTTCGCCGCGTTCTTCTGCTCGACCCACGCCAGTGCATCTTCCCAGATCATCCCGGAGCGCGGTCCGGTGCTGACCCCGTCGCCGCTGTCGTCCTGCGACCACATCAGGCCCGTCGCGCTGTCGGTCACCGTCCCGTCGCCGTTGTCGGTGAAGCTGTTGGTGCCGTAGTCGGTATTCCCGCGAACGAAGTAAACGTAGTTCAGCTTGGTCACCGGGCCGCTCGTGCCGGACGGGTAGCCCTTGATGCGCCCGTCGGCGAGGTTCAGCCCGAACGCAGCCGATTGGCCGTTGAAGACCGTGTCGACGTAGGCGTTGCTGGACCAGAACTGGGCGTCGATGATCCGCTCGCCGGCGGCGAGGTCACCGTAGCCGAAGTCGAAGTAGTCCGTGTCGATGAAAGGCGTCAGGACGGACGGGTCGGTGGCCGACGGGTCCGGGTCTGTTCCCCGGAAGTCCATCAGGGAGTACAACTCCTTCATCGTCGGCAGCCGCCAGTCGCTGTACCCGCCGAAGCTGATAGGATTGAGGTCCGTAGCCGCATACGTCCCGGCCTGGGCGAACGTGAGCTTGTCGTCCACGTCGATGTCGCCGTCACCGTCCAGGTCCGGGCTCTGCGTCCAGGTCAGCCCCGTGATGTTGTCGAGAACGGTCAGCTCATCGCCGCTGACCGTGTAGCTGGGCTGGTATCCGTCGTAGTGGGCGTCCTGCCCGTAGAAGGCATCCCCCGCGGCGGGTTCCGTGATCTCCGTCGAGTCGTCATAGAACGCCGACTGGGCGGTGTCGACGATCGGGTACGTACCGACCACGACGACGGGATCGCCGGTGATCTCGAAACCGTCGGGCTTCATGAAGTTCAGCCCGCCGCCCGGGCTGGGGAACGACACGGTCACGTCGTACAGCCCCGGCGCAGTGCCGGCCGGGATGGTGAACGCCGCCGTGACGATCAGATCGGCTCGCACGAAGGAACTCGCCGCAATCGTGCCGATCGTTACACTCGTCACCGGAACATTCGAAGGCGGCGGCGAGATGGAGGCGCTCGCGTTGAGCGTGATTACGACGGTCGGCAGCGAGTCGCCCGCTTCCGCCGTGGCCGGCGAGACGCTTGATATGCCGTCCGTAACGTCCGTGGCGGCGATCACCACGACATCGTCGGCCGCAGCGGCCGTCGCCACCACCGGATCCACCAACTCCGTCGCCGCACTCAGCAGCAGACGAGGTTCCAGCATCTCAAGCCCGCTCCACCCCGCCGCCGCGCCAGACCTCGTACGTGACATCACCGTCTCCTTTCCAACCGCCAGGGAACCACCCCAGGCATCTACCCCCCTATTGCACCCAACGCCCGATTGGTTCAGTCCGACTTTCGCGCGAAGGGGGCCTTGGGAGAATGCGTGGCCGGAGGAGATTCTGCAAAGTCCCCTGGGGACGAAGGAGAATGGGCCGTACTGGACTTGAACCAGTGACCTCCTGCGTGTCGAGCAGGCGCTCTAGCCAACTGAGCTAACGGCCCGTAGGACAAGGACTATACCGCCGGGGGGCGTTGGTGTCAACCCGCATGCATCCCACGGCTGGACAAGCCAGCCGTGCCACCCGCCTCCCTCTGTTGCTCTGTGGCTCTGTGTCGCCGGGCTTGTCGGGGGGCGGCGGGGCTGGTATGGTGTCGGCCTTGACAGTGAACTCTCAGAACCACGAGGAGCAGTGATGATTACGATCAGCGCATTCGCCGATGAGATCGGCGCGGACCTGGACCTGCAGATGGACACGTGCGCCGCCAACGGCGTGACGCATATCGACGTGCGGGGCATCGACGGGATCAACGTCTCGGCCATGACGCTCGATCAGGTGGCGGGATACAAGTCGCGGCTGGATGCGCGGGGCTTCGGCGTTCCCTGCATCGGCTCGCCGATCGGAAAGATCCGCATGGACGAGGACTTCGCCGAGCACCAGGAGCTGCTGAAGCACTGCTGCGACGTTGCCCACGGGTTCGGGACGGACCTGATCCGCATGTTCAGCTACTACGCATCCGAAGGCGCCGCGATCGCCGACGAGCGGGACGCCGTCATGGAGCGGCTGGCCGCGATGGTCGAACTCGCCGAGGCGAACGGCTGCGTGCTGCTGCACGAGAACGAGAAGGCGATCTACGGCGCGGGACCGGACGGCGTGAAGGACATCTTCGCGACGATCCAGTCCGAGAAGTTCCAGGGGATCTTCGACCCGGCCAACTACGTCGAGGAGGGCATCCGCCCGTTCGACGAGGGCTGGCAGGCGGGCCTGGCGGAGTTGACGGACTACTTCCACATCAAGGACAAGAGCATCGAGCAGGACTGCTGCGTTCCCGCGGGAGAAGGCGACGGGCAGTTCCGCGAGATCTTCGCCGACCTGGCGGCGCGGGGGTGGTCGGGCGTGATGACGCTCGAGCCTCACCTGAAGGCCGCCGGTCAGTTCAAGGGCGAGACGGGCCCGGAGCTGTTCGGCAGCGCCGTGACGGCACTCAAAGGCCTGCTCGACGAAGCGGGGATGAAGTACGAATAGGCTGGAGATGCGGATGTGAACGAGCCGCGACCGCAAGGGAGCGGGGTACTGTCATGTGTGAGTCTTCTGAGTGCCCCGCTCCCTTGCGGTCGCGGCTCGTTGGCGTCCCCCATTGCGTTCCGTCCCCCCTGTCCGTATCATGTCGCTTTCCCTGGACGACGCAATCCGCACACGAGGCCCTCGACCATGACCGCACCGGCTGGACAGACGGAAACCATCATCATCCTCGATTTCGGCAGCCAGTACGCGCAGCTCATCGCGCGGCGCGTGCGGGAGAACGGCGTCTACAGCATCCTGGCCCGCCCGGACGTGACGCCCGAGGAGATCGCCGAGCTGAACCCGAAGGGCCTGATCTTCACGGGCGGCCCGGCGAGCGTGTACGAGGACGGCGCCCCCCGCTGCCGGGCGGAGCTGTTCGACATGGGCGTGCCCATCCTGGGCATCTGCTACGGGATGCAGGTCGGGTGCGAGATCCTCGGCGCGGAGATTCACAACGCCCCGTCGCGCGAGTACGGGCGGACGGCGCTGAAGGTCACCGAGGCCGACGCCCTGCTGAAGAACGTCCCGACCGAGACGACGGTCTGGATGAGCCACGGCGATCAGGTCAACGCGCTCAACGACGACTTCGAGGCGCTGGCCGCCACGCCGACGTGCCCGATCGCGGCCGTCCGCCACAGGACGCGCCCGTTCTACGGCGTGCAGTTCCATCCCGAAGTCACGCACACGCCGCACGGGCGGGAGATCTTCGTCAACTTCCTGTACGACGTGTGCGGGTGTGCGGGGCTGTGGCAGATGGGCTCGTTCATCGACGCCGTCATCGAGGACGTCCGCGCTCGCGTGGGCGACGACGAGCGCGTCATCTGCGGGCTGAGCGGCGGCGTGGACTCGTCGGTTCTGGCGGCCATGCTGCACAAGGCCATCGGCGACCGCCTCGCGTGCATCTTCGTCGACAACGGCTGCCTGCGGATGAACGAGGTCGCGCTGGTCGAGAGCACCTTCGCCGACCACTTCAAGATCGACCTGGTCACCGTCCGGGCGGCGGAGGAGTTCCTCGCCAAGCTCACGGGCGTCACCGAGCCGCAGGAGAAGCGCCGCCTCATCGGGCACACGTTCATCGACTCGTTTAAGAACGCCGCGAAGGAGATTCCCAACGCGAAGTTCCTCGCGCAGGGCACGCTGTATCCGGACGTCATCGAGTCGGGACATTCGCTGGCCGGTCAGGCGGCGAACATCAAGCTGCACCACAACGTCGGCGGCCTGCCGGAGCAGCTCGGGTTCGAGTTGATCGAGCCGCTCCGCGACCTGTTCAAGGACGAGGTCCGCAAGGTGGGCGAGCTGCTCGGCCTTCCCGAGCAGATCGTCTGGCGGCATCCGTTCCCGGGCCCCGGGCTGGCCGTGCGGTGCCTCGGCGAGATCACGCCCGACCGCCTCGAGGTCCTGCGGAAAGCGGACAACATCCTGCTCGAGGAGATCACCGCCAACGGGCTCTACCGCAAGACCGCCCAGACGTTCGCGGTCCTGCTGCCCGTGCGATCGGTCGGGGTGATGGGCGACGGGCGGACGTACGAGAACGTCGTCGCCGTCCGCTCGGTGGACACGGCCGACTTCATGACGGCCGACTGGTCGCGGATTCCCTACGACGTGCTGGCGACGATCTCGAACCGCATCATCAACGAGGTCCGCGGCGTCAACCGCGTGGTCTACGACATCTCGTCGAAACCGCCGGCAACGATCGAGTGGGAGTAGCGATTTCCAATTTCCAATTGGCAATTTCCCATTGAGCGGAAGGACGCGGGCGAGAGAGAGCCGCGACCGTGAGGGAGCGGAACCGGCATTCTCGGTAATCCACTGAACATCTGAAGCATCGCACGTCACACCGGAAGGAGTTGGACATGCAGTATGCACATCTGGGGCGAACGGGGGTGGTGGTCAGCCGGCTGTGCCTGGGGACGATGAACTTCGGCCCCGAGGCGAGCGAGGCCGACAGCTTCGCGATGATGGACCAGGCGCTCGAACTGGGGATCAACTTCTTCGACACCGCCGACGGTTACGGGTTCCGCTTCGGGGCCGAGAAGATGGAAGGTCGCGGGGACACGGAGGAGATCATCGGAAGGTGGCTTGCACAGGGCGGCGGGCGGCGCGAGCAGATCGTCCTGGCGACCAAGGTCTTCTGCCCGATGAGCGATGAGATCAACGATCGCGGGCTCAGCGCCTACCACATCAAGCGGGCCTGCGAGGCCAGCCTCCGGCGCCTCGGCACGGATCACATCGACCTCTACCAGATGCACCACATCGACCGCCGCAAGGCCACGCCGACCGGGCAGACGATGTGGCAGCTTCCCGAGCGGGACCTGTACGAGCCGCCCCACAACCCCGCTCAGACGCCGTGGGAGGAGATCTGGCAGGCGATGGAGCAGCTCGTCCGCGAGGGCAAGGTCACGTACATCGGCAGCAGCAACTTCGCGGGCTGGCACATCGCGCAGGCGTGCGAGACCGCGGGGGCGAGGCATTTCCTCGGACTCGTCTCCGAACAGAGCAAGTACAACCTCAATATGCGGGCGATCGAGCAGGAGGTCGTCCCCGCCTGCCGGGCGTACGGGCTGGGCATCCTGCCCTGGAGCCCGCTGGACGGCGGGTTGCTGGCCGGGGCGCTGGAGAAGGCCCAGGGGCGGCGCCGACACCAGTCCGAGCGGTTCGAGCAGCATCGCGGGAAGCTGGAGGCCTACGAAGCCCTCTGCGCCGAAATCGGCGAGCCCCCCGCCGCCGTCGCGCTGGCGTGGCTGCTGAGCAACCCGGTGGTCACCGCCCCGATCATCGGCCCCCGCACGATGGAGCAACTCGCCTCAAGCCCGCGCGCGACGGAGATCACGCTGTCCGACGACGTGCTGGCGAAGCTCGACGAGATCTGGCCCGGCCCCGGCGGTGAGGCGCCGGGAAGCTACGCCTGGTAGCGATTTCCAATTTCCAATTGGGCTTCGCGCAGCGGCGTTGCCGTTCAATTGGAAATAGGAAATTGAAAATAGGAAATCCCGCTCCCCCCTACTCGTTGAAACTCCTCGGCCGATCCGCCGTGCCGCAAAACGTCTCTTCATCGGCAAAGTGAGCCTTCCCGGCGGCGGGGTCGGCGTCGAGGAAGAGCACGAAGTCGAGTTCCCGGTCGTCCTTGCCCCGCTCGCGGGCGAACTTCCGGACGATCTCGACCGCCGGAAGCGTGTCCCGCCCCATGATGCGCACCAGCGGGAAGTGCAGACTGTCCTCGTACGCGCGATAGAGCAGTTCCGTACAGATCAGCTTGTCGGACGTGAAGAAGTCGAACTCGAAGTCGTACGGCTTGCCCAGGTGACGGAACGCGCGGGCGATCGCCTTCGCGCGGAGTTCCTTCGACAGGCGCGGTCGCAGAACGGCCACGTAGTCCGCATGGAGAGAATGCTCCACGGACGCGAAGACAATGCCGTTGCTGACGCCCTCGAGGATCCTGTGCGTGTGCCCGTCGGCGTCGGGCTGGAGGAACTCCGCGAGGCGTCCTTTCACGTCGGGATGGTCGGCGATGCCCAGGTCGCGCAGGTCGTCGATGTCGCCCACGTACATCGCCGAGTGCGGCCAGAACCCCGGCAGGAAGGCGTTGGAGACGAACCAGTTGCGGCGCTCCAGGATCAGGTCGCCCGGGCGGAGGCGCCCCTTGACCTGCTCCAGTTGCTCGACGCTGATCAGCGGCGGGCGCTGGATGATCCGCGTATCGCCCAGCCAGGCCGACACCATCGACTGCACCGCATAGACCGGCGTGTAGGCGTCCTCGCGGACGCGCTGGAGGAACAGGTCGAACTTCGCGTAGCTCGGGCTGACGCGGTGCTTGCGGATGAACGTGTCGGCGGCCTGGATGCGGGCCTCCAGCCAGTCGAAGTCCGCTGCGACCAGGATGTCCCGGCGCCGCCACTGGTGGCGCTGGGTCTCGAAGTAGGCGCTCGTCTCGTCCCACAGTTCGACGCTCCGCCCGCCGGCGACGCCTTCGTAGATGCGGTCGAACATGCCCGCGGGAATCCCCCAGGCGGGCTCGGCCTCGTTGAGCTTGCGGCGCTGCAGTTTCTCGTCGCGGAACGTCCGGACGAAGCGCAGGCCGGTCTGATAGGTCGTCGCCGCCGCGGCGTGCCCGAGCATAAAGCACCGCGCCCGCCGGTCGGGGTCCCGCACCGCGTCGAAGCCCGAGTAGGTCGCCACCAGGCGCAGCAGCGCCGAGCGGTACGACAGGTAGCTCGTGAACTGCCACCGAAGCTCATCGTCCTCCTTCGGGGTGTAATACTCGCGCCCCTCCGCGGCGAGTTTCGCCTTCAGCTCCGCGTGACCGGCCTCCATGTTCTCCAGCAGGTCGTCCAGTCCGGCCGCCACCGTGCGGAGACGCCCCAGGTCGGCGGTGATCTGGCGGTCGATCTGCTCGGAGGGCATGGCCGCGAGGATCGAAGGCATCATCGGCGGATCGCCCGAGATCGACGTCCGGCTGCCCACGTACCAGCCCAGTGCGAAGACGAGCATCTGCGACGCGACGATCAGCGCCACCTTCGTGCTCTTCGACAGCGGGTGCCGCCCCGGGCGCCGGCGGATCCACCGCACGAGCACAACCAGCGAGCCGATCATCGCCAGGCTGCACAGCGGCAGGCCCACCCACAGGTACAGCGCGGGGATCTCCGACACCAGGTGCCACCGCAGCCCCAGCCCCAGAACCAGCAGCCCGCCGATCAGCGACAGGACGGAGGTGGCCTTGCGAACGACGTCGCGCGGGGCCGTCTGCGTCGCGCGCAGCAGGACCAGGTGCGTGACCAGCACGGACGCGATCATCGACAACCACCAGACCCGCCACAGCGCCGAGTGCACGCGCCACCCCGTCCAGACCAGCAGCAGGTAGGACACCTGACAGACAATCAGCCCCGTGATGCCGACGATGACACGCTTCGGATGTCGCTCCACCCAGGCGAACTGGATGCGCGCCAGCCCCGACCCCACGGCCAGCCCGACGAACGTCAGCAGCCATTGGGTCGTCGCGACCTCGAAGGCCTCCAGCACGCCCGCCACGACGACCAGCAGTGTCGTCGCCGCCAACGTCCAGCCCGTACAGCGGCGGGCCAGCGCCAGGATGTTCCTGTTTCCGTTCATGGACTTCGTGGGAACCCGTGTCGTGAACGCTTCAGTCCCCGGCAGAATGTAGTGCAAGGCATCCGTTCACACAAGGCCCCGGGAAGGCGGACAATTTCCAATTGGCAATTTCCGATTTCCAATTGGGGGAGGTGCGCCTGATGGGGCCAGGGGGCCGTTCCGGGCGAAGGCCGTTCAATTGAAAATGGGAAATCGGGAATTGGAAATAGCCTGCTCTTGCGGTGACGCGCCCGGACGCTACCATGACCGGTATTCCAGCACAGGAGACCGCTATGAATCGTCGAAGATTCCTCCAAGCCGCCGGCGTGGCCGCGGCCGCTCCCGCGTTCGTTCCGAAGCTGCTCAGCGCCCCGCCGAACAGCACGCTGCAACACGCCTGCATCGGCGTGAACGGCATGGGGTGGAATGACTTCAACAACTTCGTCAATCACAAGCGAACGAAAGTGGTGGCGATCTGCGACGTCGACCGCAGCCGGATGAGTCGGGCGGCGAAGGTATGTCCCGACGCCCGGAAGTATCAGGACTGGCGCGAGCTGTTGGCGGCCGAGGGAAACAAGATCGATTCGGTCAACGTCACCGTGCCCGACCACATGCACGCGGCAATCGCCGTGACCGCGATGCGGGCGGGCAAGCACGTCTACTGCCAGAAGCCGCTGTGTCACGACGTCGCCGAGTGCCGCGTGATGGCCGCCGAAGCGGAAAAGGCGGGCGTGAAGACGCAGCTCGGCACGCAGCACGCCTCGAGCATCGGCGACCGCATGACCGTCCAGTTCCTGCGCGATGAGGTCATCGGCAAGGTCAAGCATGCCTATCTATGCTCGAACCGCCCCGGCGCGTTCGAGAAGTACCGCCTCGTGGGCCCGCGCCCGAGGCAGGCGGAGAAGCCGCCCGAGGGCCTCGACTGGGACAAGTGGCTGGGCACGGCCCCGGTGCGCCCGTTCGCGCCGAAGATCTACCACCCCACGCTCTGGCGGGCATGGCAGGACTTCGGCACGGGCTGGTCGGGCGACATCGGCTGTCACATCTTCGACGCGGTCTGGAAAGGCCTGGGACTGACTGCCCCCAGGACCGTCCACGCCAACGTGCAAGGATCGTGGGCCGCCTCGCCCGAGCGCCGCACCGACACCTGGCCGCGGTCCGACCACATCACGTGGGTCTTCCCGGGCACGGACAAGACCGCGGGCGACGAACTGACGGTCGAGTGGTTCGACGGCATGTTCTATCCGCCGTCCGACATCCAGGCGCTGTACAAGGGCGGCGAGGTCTACCCCGGCGAGTCGGCCATGCTGATCGGCACGAAGGGAGCCCTGCTGCTGCCCCACACCAGCGGCCCGCAGTTGCTGCCGAAGGAGCGATTCCGCGGCACGGACCGCCCGAAGCTGCCCGGGCGGAACCACTACCACCACTTCGCCGACGCCTGCCTGGGCGAAGCGACCAATGAGTCGCATTTTCAGCAGGTCGGCCCGATGACGGAAGCCATCCTGCTCGGCACGGTCGCCATCCGCACGCCGGGCAAGGTCCTGCAGTGGAACGCCAAGGACATGAAGATCACGA
>CAZEJA010000026.1:0-15028 GCA_964512215.1 uncultured Planctomycetaceae bacterium | reverse complement strand
CCGACGTGGTGGCGGAGTACGCCGCCTTCCTGACAGCGACGCTGGGCGCGCCGCCGTACGAGGTGCGTCACAAGGGCGACAACCGCCACGCCCCGCCGCTGATCGTCAAACAGGCGATGCACAGGACATGATCGACATGACTGCGGCGAGGACAGCGTGCTTCGGAGTTTCCGCAGCGATGACGGCGCTGTTGTGCGGCTGGGCCGTCGCAGCGCCGGCCGCGCCGAGCCCCCCGGGCGCCCCGCCCCGCCGACTCGCGCCGCCCGTGGAGAAGGGCAAGTGGATCGTCCCCGCCGCCGGCGGGGCCTCCCAGCCCGTCTGGGGAATCAAGGGCAGCGTCCGGGTCGGTCTCTGGCCGACGTTCGGGCCGCGCGGACTGATCCGCATCTATACGCCCCACGTCGCCGGACAGCAGCAATCCCTCATTAACTTCATCGCGATCGAGCCGGTCGTCGGTCGGCGGCGCGGGTACAGCGAGATGGAGGCGAGCACCCTCGATCGGCGCAAAGGCAAGGTGATGTGGGCGACGGGCGAACGGGACGCCAAGCCCGCCGCCGCTACGCCCTGGAAGCCCGTTCAGCCGACGTTCACGACCATCGACGGCGCGGAGGCGATGACGTTCCATGTGTGGACGGAGCGCTTCCACAACGGCGCCCAGCCGGTGGTGCAGGTGATCCTGCGACTGGATCGGCCGGACGAGGTGACGTTGCGGGTCACGTCGGTGGCGGGGTCGGCGAAGATGGGCAAGTGCGTGTTGACCGCGACGATGGGCAACTACGCCCGTTTGCGGCGGCTGTGGCTGAAGGGCACGGTCGCCGAGGCGGGCACGATCTGGCCGAAGCTGAAAGACGCGGGGGCGACGTTCACGAAGTTCACGCCCCGGAAGTACTGGGCAGCAAAGGACATGGTCGTCGTCGACGGCGAGGCGGTCGCGGCGGCGACCACCGACGAGGCCGACCCCGCGAGTGCGACGTATCCCGCCGGCACGAGGCCCTGGTGGCGCTATCGCGGCCGCCCCATGACCCAGTACTGGCGCACGAAGGTGGTCGATGGGCTGACCGTATCGGTCAACGGACGGACAAGCTACTGGGCGAATGCCGTGGCGATTCCCGGCGGGATCGCGTTCGAGAACTTCGAGATGAACGCGCCCTTCAAGGAGGGGCAGGAGTTCACATTCGGCGTGACGCCCAAGGCGCCCGGCGAGTTGAAGGGGTTCGCGGGGCGGGAACCGGCTACCGTCCCGTCAGCAGATTGATCGCCTCGGTCCGCGTGGCGAGGTTGCTCTTGAACAGGCCTCGCATGGCGGACGTCACCATCACCGAGCCCGGCTTGCGGACGCCGCGGATCGTCATGCAGGTGTGCTCGGCCTCGATGATCACGCCCGCGCCGCGGGCGTCGAGCTTCTCCATCATCAGGTCCGCGATCTGGCTGGTCAGGCGCTCCTGCACCTGCGGGCGACGGGCGCAGGCCTCCACCACGCGGGCCATCTTGCTGACACCGACGACCTTGCCGCGCGGCAGGTACGCCACGTGGGCCTTGCCCATGAACGGCAGCAGGTGGTGCTCGCACATCGAGTAGAACGGAATGTCGCGCAGAACGACCATCTCGTCGTACTGCTCGGTGAAGCCGACCTCGAGATGCTTCGCGGGGTCCTCGTACATCCCCGTGAAGAGTTCCTCGTACATCCGGGCGACGCGCTGCGGCGTGGCGCAGAGGCCCTCGCGGTCGGGGTCCTCTCCGACGGCCTGAAGAATCGCACGCACCGCCTGCTCGATCGCCTGCTTGTCGACGTTCGCCTTGTCCTGACTCATGCTCTCACCTCGCGGTGAATCGGTTATACGCGACCGACCCCCGGCGGGTCAAACCGCATTCGCCCCGCCGCCGGAGTTGGCGGCCGCGATGGCGGCGTTGCGCAGGAACATCTCGTAACTCGCCCGCCGGCAGGCGGACCCGCGGGTGGCGGCGTCCCAGTCGTCCCACGTCCACGCGAGCACATCCGCGACGCCGGCGCCGCCGAGCGGGGAATCGCCGCGCAATTCCGCGTCGCCGGGCGGTACGTTCCGGTTGTGCGGGCAGGCGGCCTGACAGGCGTCGCAGCCGAACAGGCGAACGCCCATTCGCGCCCGCAGTTCCGGCTCGATCTGGCCGTGATGTTCGATGGTGAGATAGCTGATACACCGCCGGGCGTCCACGAGCGGGGGATCGGCCAATGCGCCCGTCGGGCAGGCGCCGACGCAGTCGCCGCAGTCGCGGCAGGCGGACGCGACGGGCGAGTCCGGGGCAAGCGGCAGGTTGCAGAAGACCTCGCAGAGGAAGACGTAGCTGCCGAGCCCGGGAACGCTGAGGCAGCCGTTGCGGCCGATCCATCCGAGCCCGGCCTGTGCGGCGAGGCGGCGTTCCATCACCGGGGCCGAGTCCACGAACGCCCGGCCTTCGAAGTCCGGGGCGATCTCGCGGAGGCGGTCCATGAGACGCCGGCAGCGCTTCTTGAGGACGCGGTGGTAGTCCCGTCCGCGTGCATAGCGTGCGACCAGCGTGTCGCCGGGCGGCGTCACGGGCGCGTACGGCACGGCCAGACAGATGACGCTGCGAGCGCCGTCCACGAGCTTCGCGGGATCGAGTCGCTCGGCCACGTTGCGGGCCAGGTAGGCCATCTCCCCGTGGCGCCCCTGCGCCAGCCACTCGCGGAACACCTCCCCGTCCGCCTCCGCCGCGGGCGCGATCCCCACGCGAGCAAACCCCGCCTCGATCGCGGCGGCCTTGACGGCGTCGGTGATGTCCTCGGGCGAAGTCATGTCTCGGGTGCGGGCGGGCGAGCATCGCCTCCCGGGCGGAAGGCTACTTGACGAGACGGGCGGCGGCGAGGTTGACGTGGTCGCCGACGTCGAGCTTGTCGGCGCCGAAGTCGACGCGGATCGTGAACGCGCGGATTCCGGCGATGTCCAGGCGGACGGTGTGGGGCTTGTCGCGCCCGGTCAGGCGGAGGGGCTTGCCCAGCACTTTCCCGTCGCCCAGGAACGTCAGCGTCGCGTCGCCCGCCGGGCGGACGGCATCGTCGATGCCGACGGTGGCGACGAACGTCTTGTAGGCGCCGTCCAGCTTGTACGTCTGCTCGCAGAAGCTGTGCAGCGACAGCCCCTGCCGGTAGACGCGCCCGTCCAGCGTGAGGGGCCCGCCGGAGACGGCCTGGTTCGTGCGATACGGGAACGTCTTGTCGAAGAAGCCGTGCTCCTTCACGGAGGCGGGCTTGATGTCCGCCAATTCCGCCACGCGGTCGGACCGGAACCGCAACGCCAGCACCGCCTTGCGAGCAACGGTCCGGCGCCCGACACCGACGACGTCGACGGCGAGCGATTCCGCGTCGCCGGTCACGGAGGCGAAGCCGACGCTCGTGCCGTCGCGCCCGACCAGCGTACCGGCCGCCCGGGGCGCCTTGGCGGCATCCGACGCCAGACGCAGCGCCCGCACCTTGTCGCGCGAAATCTTCCGTTCGGTATCCTGCCACAGGAAGGTGATCGTCTCGGCGTCGATGCTCTTGAGTACGCCCTCAACGGCGATGTAGCTGCCCTTCTCCTTCGCGACGACCAGCACGTCCCGGGTCCGCTGATCGAGCTTGAGCTTCTCGCTCTGCCTGCGGACCACTCGCGGGGCCAGGCCCGCCGTGGGGAGGTAGACCGTCCGCACGGCGCTGATGGGGATCTCGACCGTGCCCAGCAGCGGCGAGACGATCGCCCACTTGTCGCCGGCCAGCGTGAGTGTGTCGGCCCCCAGGACGTCGCCGCCGGCCGTAACGATCACAATCTGTCCGCCGCGGGCCATCAGGTCGGGCGGGTCGAGGTCTTTCGGCGCGACGAAGGCGATCTCCGCGACGTCCCGGAGCGGGACGACGTGCTTGGCCTCCCCGGCGAGGACCGTGACGCTCTGGGCCGTCAACGCCCCCATGTCGCCGTCGATGCGGCGCGCATCGAGCGTCTCCACGTGCCCTCCGACTGCGGGGGCCGTGGCGATCCACAGCGCCGCTGCTGCTACAACCAGACGTTCCATGGCTCTCCCGTCAGGGCTTCTCTTCGGCCAGGCGGGACATGTAGTCCTTGATGATCTGGCGATAGCGTTCGGACATGCGGCTCTTCATGATCTGCTGAATCCGCTCGCGCTCGCGCGGCGGGAGCTGGGCCCAGTCGCCGGACTCGGTGCTCTGGTGCAGTTTGCTGAGCTTCGTCGGCCTCTTGACGGCGCCGGGCACGAGGGCGCTGACTTGCGCGGGGTTCGTGGGCTGGTTCTGGCCCTGGGGCTTCTGGCCCTGGCCCTGCCCCTGGCCTTGCCCCTGTCCCTGCTGGTCGCCGGGCTTCTGGCCCTGCTGCTGTTGCTGCTGTTGTTGCTGCTGTTGCTGTTGCTGCTGCTCCTCGGCCGTCTTGATCAGGTCCTCGAGCAGCGCGACGATGTCTTCCTGCTTCTCCTGCGTCTTGTCGCCGCTGTCGGTGTCCTTGAGGCGCTTCTTGACGTCGCCCATCAGCTTCGCCACCGAGCCCAGCGGGTCCTTGTACAGCTCCGTGTATTCCTGCACGCGGGCGTACAGTTCGTCGAACTTCTCCTGCGACAGCGTCATGCCGTAGTTCTTCAGGCAGTACGCGTACATCTCCATCGCGTAGTATTTCCGGCGCTGCTTCTCGTAGGCCTCCGCCGCCCGCAGCGACGCCGTCGCCGCGAAGCTGATCCGCTCCGGCATGTTCGTCAGGATGTCGCGGTAGGCCTCCACCCCGTCCTCGCCCTGCCCGGCCTTGATGAGCGCCTCGGCGTACAGGAACTGCTTGGCCGCACTGAAGTAGGTCGCCTGCTGCAGGTCGAGGGTCTGCTTGGCCGCCACGGCGGCTTCGGCGTACTTCTTCTCCCCGAAGAGCTTGAAGGGCTTGCCGAACCGCCCGTCCACCTTCGCAAACGCGCGGAGGATCCGGTCGATGTTATCCTGCTGCGTATCGGCGGGATTGTCCCGGAGGATCTTGACCGCCTCGTCCACGTCATCGGGGTCGTAGAGCAGGCCCTCGCGCAGCTCCGCGATCACCTGTTCACGCTCCACCGACAGGCGGGCCTTCATCGCCGTCTTGATCAGCGACTCGACCTCCTCGGGCGAGAGATTGTCCAACAGCTTCTCGAGATCGTCCGTCACCACCGCGCCCGCATCGGGATCGTCCGCGGGGGGCGGGTCTTCCGCAACGGCCGGACCGGCGCAGACCAGCGCCAGTGCCGCCAGCACGACGATCGCTCGTTTCCCTGTCTCGTTCATCAGAATCCGCCTTTCCGTCCGGGCTGCTGGCCTTGCTGCTGCTTCATCTTCTCCGCCAGCTCGCCGGCCATCTTCTCGACCTTCTCCTGACGCTCGCCCAGAATCTTGATCTGCTTGTTGATCGGGTCGGCCGGGGGCTTGGCGCGAGCCTTCTCCCGGTCGAGCAGGATCGTGCGATTGTTGATCTGCAACTGCAGCGAACGCAGCATCTTCAACTCCGCGATGGGCGGCACGAGCGGCTGTTTGCCTCCCCCGCCGCCGCCACCGCCACCCCCGCCGCCGCCGTTCTTCTTCTTGCGGCGATCCGACAGCTCCTTGCGGATCGCGTCAATCATCTCCTGGATATTCCGCTCGACCTCCGCCTGGATGCCCTGCGTGATCGGCCCGGCCTGCTTCTCGGCCAATTGCTCCTGCACGTTGACCATGTTGTCGCGAACTTCCTGCAAGACGGCGGGGAAGACGGCCGTCGTGCCCTCGCCCGTCAGCATGTCGCGAACGGCCTTGATCTCCTCGGCCAGCCGCCCCTGCCGACGCGACAGCTCGACCAGCTTCAACTGCTCGGCGCGTTCGTACGGCTGCGGACCGTCCGAGCGGCGCCCCGCGACAACCTTCGTATCGGCGCTGACGCCCTTCTGGGCCGTCAGAATCTTCTGCAGCATGTCGTCGATCTTCTGCAGCGATTCCGCCTGCGCCATCGCGTCTTCCTGGGCGATCGCATCCTCGAGTTCCTGCTGGGCCTTCTCCAATTCGTCCAGGGCCTGCTTCTGGTCGGAGTTCGCCTGCCCGGACTGGCCTTGCGAGAGCTTGCCGGCGGCCTGGCCCATCGACTTCGAGGCGCTGGCGACGTTCTGCTGTCCCGGCGTGGGCTCCGAGCCGTCCTGCGACTTCATCTGGTCCGAGAGGCGTTCGGTCCGGTCTCCCAGGTCGCCCTGCTCGGTCGCCTGCTGGTCGGTGGGCTTCTTGGCCTCCTCCTCCATGCGGCGCTTCAGCTCGGCGAGCTTGACCTGCTCATCTTCCAGTTCCTTCAGCGCCTTCTTCTGGGCCTCGGCGGCCTGCTTCGGGTCCTGCGCGCCCAGCTTGTCGGAGGCCTTGCTCATCTGCTCGGACGCCCGCTCCATGTTGCCGGTGTCCGCCTTCGTGCCCCCCTCCTGGGCCGCCTGCTGCACCTGCTCGGCGAGGTCGGCGGTCTTTTTGGCCAGGTCTTCCTGCTGTTCCGACAGCTTGCCCCCCGGCGTCTGCGAAGCGGCCTTGCTCATCGCCTCGGACAACGCCTTGTGGGCCGCCTTCAGGTCCGCTTCCGCCTGCTTCTGCGGGTTGTTGGCCTTGACGGCGTCCGACTCGTTCAGCGCCTTCGTCGCCTTGCCCATCTCCTGCGACGCCGCAGACAGACTCTTGCTCGCCTTCGAGGCGGCCTTGCTGTCGGCGCCGCTTTCCGAGAGGGCCTTCGATATCGCCGGGTCGCTGGCGGCCTCGGCGAGGTCCTTCGCAACCTGCTTGGTCTTCTCGTTGAGCGCCTTCTGCGCCTCGGCCGCTACGGGCAGCTTGTCCACCGGGGCGGCCTTCGTCGCGGAATTGACCGCCTGCTGGTCGGCGACCAGTTCCCCCACCTTGTCCCGCAGCGCCGCCAGCTTCTGCAGCGCGGGGTCGCCCGCCGGGAGCTTCTCCGTCTCGGCCAGCAGCTTCTTCTGCTCGGCGACCACGTCGGAGAGCTTGCCCGCCAGTTCCGCCATCCTGGCGTCCATCTGCTTGGCGTTGCTGTTCAGGCGGGAGGTCCGCTCGAGCGCCTCCTGCTTCTCGATCAGCTCGTTGATCTTCGCGAGCGTCTCTTTCCATTCGCGGATTCGTTTCATCCGCGTATCGAGGTCCATCGTGCCGTGCAGCAGCGTCTCCAGAACCTTCTTGAGTTCCGCGACGACCTGCGTCTCCGTATCGGCCGCCATCGCGGCGGCGCCCCGGGTCAGGTGCTCGGCCACCTTGTCCATGTCCTCGGCGATGAACGCCTGCCGCGCCTGCCGGACGGTTTCCTGCAGCACGGCCGCCGTCTCGGGCTCGCTGTCGGCCAGCAGGTCGGCGACCTCGATCATCTTCGCGGTCACGTCCTGGAACTGCTGCTTGGTGAACTTGACGCGGGCGACCAGTTCCCCGGTCTTGCCGGTCGTCGCATCCTGGGCCATCGACGCGACCCACGCGCCCGTCAGACACACGACAACCATCGTCGCCACGATCGTACCGTTTGCACGTTTCATGATCCTGTCCTCGAATGGTGCGCGGTTATTCGTCGTCCGCGCCCTTCTTCTTTTTCTTCGGATCGAACACACCGCCGGCTTCTTCTTCGGCCTGCTTCTTGATGCCGTCCAGAAGGCCTTCCGACCACTTAATTATGACGCGCAGCTGATTCGCCAGTTCCTGGCGGCTTTGCAGTTTCTGCATGCGGTCCAGGATCGCTTCCATCCGCTTGCGGAACTCTTCCTGGACGCCCGCAATCTCAGTCGCCTGCGTCCGCAGGTCGCCCGGATCCGTCACCAACGCCGTCCCATTCATTGTAGCGACGAGGCGATCCATGGGCTCGGCCAGCCCCGCCAGCGGCTGGATGATGCCGTCGGCCAACTGCTTGCGGTCCTCCGGGCTGCCCAGGCGGTTGTTGGTCATTTCCTCGAGGATCGCCTGCAGCGACTCGGCCGTCCGGGCGCACTCGGCGCCGACGTTGGACTGCATGCCCGTCGACTCGCTGAGTTGGCGGCGGATTTCCGGGGATTCCTGCCCGCCCTTGAGGGCCTCGGCGGCCAGCGAAGTCTTCGCCCGCGCCGACTCCTGCAGGGCGATGACCTGCACGAACTCCAGCCGCAGCGCCTTTTGACGCCGCACGAGTTCGGCCATCAGGTCCTCGGCCTTGACGACGCGGAACTCCAACGAGCTGCTTGCGCCGGTGTTGGGACCTTCGTATTCCTTGGGCAGCGTGTCGTCGGCCTCGATCGAAACGCGGACGAGGTCGCCGGGGATCAGCGCGCGCGGCTGGAGGTCCAGGTGATGACGCACCTGGAGTTCCTGCTGCCCGGCGGGAATATCCTCGACGGTCTCGGCGTGGCGGGTCTCGCCCTTGGCGCCCGTGCGGGCGACCACCCGGACGGCCGCAACGCCGTATTCGTCCTTCGCCCGGATGACGAGCGGAATGATCGCCTGGGGCGCGATGACGCTGCCGACGCCCTGCTTCTTGAATTCGAGGTTCGGTGCCTGGTCGGCCTGAACCTGGACGACGAACTGCGGGCCGCGGCGGTTCTCGTGTCCGTCCGTGTCGCGCAGGGCGAAGCGGAGTTCGGTCGTGCGGGCCTCGTTCTTGCCGCCGATGCCGAACTGCCCCACCCACTGGGTCGGGTCGTCGCCCTGCCCGGACTCCGCCGGGGCCGGACGCATCTGCTCGCCTTCGATCTCGTCGGGGCCGACGAGGATCCGCGCCGATTCCAGAGGCTTGTTGGCGGCCGCCCAGACCCTGACCTGCCCGCCGACGGGTACCCCGATGACGCCGCCCGACCCGTCCAGCACGCGCGACGGGCGCTGCGTGTAGGCCGGATACTCCAGCGTGAAGCGCACGTCCCGCCACGCGGGCGGGTCGATCAACGTCACGCGGTGGAGGCGCTGCTCGTCGCGGAAATCGTCCCCGCCGGTGACGTAGAACTCGAACGGCTCGGCGACGGCCTGGAACGTCTTGGTGTAGGTCGTCACGCCATCGCTGCGGGTGGGCTTGATCTCCTCCTCCGCCCGTCCCGAGGGATAGCGCGTGTGCAGGAGGACGGAGGGGGGCTCGACGCTGCCGGGCTCGAGGCCCACCGTCAACACCAGGTCGTCGCCGCGGAGCACCGCGTAGTCGGGCCCGCCATGGACGACCAGGTACGTTTCCTGCGGCCAGGCGACGTCCGAGAACGCCAGGTTCCGCGCCGCCCAGAGCTTGACGGTATCGGCCTGCCAGATCGCAAAGCCGATCAACAGCATGGCCGCCGCGACAGCGGGGCGAACGACGCGCCACAGGCGCCGGTGGTCCACGACGCGGGAGAAGTCCAGCGGCGCCGCCAGGCGGTTGGCCTGTTCGGCCATCACCTCGACCATGGCTGTACTCGCGCCCACCTCCTCCAGGTCGTCTCGCTGGGCGAACTGAATGGCGCTGATCAGGCGGTCGTCCAATTCGTCGTAGCGATCTTCCACGAGCAGCGCCAGGTCCGCCGAGCCCATCGACACCGCCAGCGGCGCGATCAGTTGCTTCCAGACGATCCATCCGACGGCGCCCAGCGCAATGGCCATCACCAGCGCCCGCTGGACGCGGTCGAGGTGCAGGGAGTAGTCGATCCCCAGCGAGCAGAACACGATGCCCACGAGGACCAGGATCAGCCACGCCGCGCCCTCGCCCGCGAGGCGGCGTCGAACGCCCCGTCGCAGGCGGGCGAGTTTCCCGCGGATTTCCGATGTCAGCAGTTCGCCTTTCGGCATGAGGCTTTCACTCCGTCAGGTAAGGACCGGTTCGTCCCTACGCCATGTTGTGCTTCTTCCGTAGAATCCATTCGACCACGAGCAGGATCACGATCAGCAGCAGTGCCAGTTGCGAGTCCCACAACTCCCGCGGAACGTCCTGGTACGTCGTCAGGCGTCCGGGCGGGATCAGTCCAGCCAGCTTGTCCACCTCCCGGACCGGCAGGGAATGCTCCGGGCGCGACGCGATGGTCGCCATCGTCGTCTGGTCGGCCTCCACGCGAAGCTTCTCCGCCTGGGGCAGTTCGACGACGATGCGCTTGGACTCGTCGCCCGTGCCCTCGGGCCCGCCGCGACGCGACGACAGCTCGAACCGCCCCGTGCCGCGGGCGACGATCGTCTGCGAAAACTGCCCGGGCTTGTTCTCCGGATCGACGGCCTTGAGGGTGAGCGTCTCGGCGGTCTCGTCGTCCAGGTTCTTCATGACGAGTTCAAACGTCTCTTCCGCGATCGGGCGGTACTGGTCGTCGTAGGCCTCCACCTCGATCCGGATCTTCTCGCCCGCGGAGAACCGGTCGCCGCCGGTGGTGATGACGACCTTGCGGGCCTTCAGCGACGCCAGATAGCGCACCGCGTTGGCCCAGAACCGCCGGTGGTAGTAGGCGTCCCGCACGAACCGCCACCGCCACGTCTCGTCGAAGCCCACGTACAGCACCTGCCCGCTGCCGACGGGCTGGACGGCGACGAGGGGTTCCGACTCCCGCCGCGTCGTCAGGCGGAGCGGGTTCGAATGGACGGCCAGCACCCGCGCGAGGCGCTTGGCCTTGTAGACCGGGTGCGACCAGTAGATGCCCGGCAGCATGCTCCAGACCTGCTGGGTCTCCTTGCTGGTCCCGCCGAGGCGCATGACCGGGTGGTCCAGCCCGTAGCTGGTCAGCCTCACCTGCCACGGCTGCGGCGCGACCTGCCCCAGGCGCTCGGTGAGGTTCACCACGTTGGGCTTGAGCGTCACGGGCAGCAGGTCGACGAGCGACTTGTAAGGTCCCTCGCTCGGCAGGGCCGACTCGGAATACTTGTTGCCCGCGACGTAGCACAGCCCCCCGCCGTGGTTGCGAACGAAGGTCTTGAGCATCGCGACGAAATTCTCGTCGAATCCGTCCTTCGTCGGCTGGGGGTCGTAGAGGATGATCACGTCGTAGCCGGGGTTGGTCTTGCTGCCCGTCTTGCCGATCAGTTCCTCCAGCGTCTGCGGCAGGCGCGAGAGCTTCATGCCCGTCGAGGCGACCTGGTTGATGTCCTTGTCGGCGTTCTGCTGCCAGACGCTCAGGCGGTACAGTTCCGGCGAACGGTAGAGGATGTTCTTGATGTACTGGAATTCGTACCCGGCGTCGCCGCTGACCAGCAGGATGTTGATCTTCTCGTCGGAGACGCGGAGGGTCACGGGATCGGAATGGTTGTCATCGACGTTCCGCTCGTCGGGGCGGGATTCGACGACGGCCTTGTACACGAACTCGCCCAGTTCGTCCGGCTCGTGGTAGAGCGTGACGGCCTGGACGGCGCGGGCGGCCTTGGCGTCGTCGGTTCCGCCGGTGGGGACGGAAAGCCTGACCGTCTCGCTGACGCCCGTGCTGGTCCATTCCTCGCGATCGCTGCGGTGACGCATCAGATTCACCGTCACGGTCTCGCCCGAAAGATTCCGGTGCGACAGCATCGCGGTGAACTCGGTCCTCGCCATGCGCCGCACCTCGCGCGGCGCCTGGAAGCCTCGGATGGCCAGGTTCTTCGGCGGCGTCGCGTCGCCCACGATGACGGTGTAGAGGGGCACGCCGCGCTGGCGGGCGTAGAGCAGCACGCCGGTCAGCCCGTTGGCGGCGCGGGCGGTGTTGCGCCCGTCGCTGACCAGGACGATGCCCGCGACGCGCTGCCCTTGCGTGCGTTCCAGCACGTCGCGCAGGGCGGTGGCGATGTTCGTTTCGTAGCCCGCCCCCTTCAGGTCGGCCAGCAGCTTCGCGAGGCGCGGGGCCGCCTCCGGGGATTCCGTCTCGTCGACGTCCTCGGGCGGCTCGATGACATCGATCAGGCGCGTGTAGGCCTCCTGCCCGGGGCGGTTGGTGGAGTAGCACATGATCATCAGCGGGTGGTCGGCCGCCAGCTTGCCGACGGGTCCGCCGTCGCGCGTCAGGGCTTGGCGGGCGATGGTCGTCCGGGGCATGGTCGCGAGGTCCTCGGGCGACACGCCCAGCATTCCGGCGAGTTGTTCGCGCTGCTCGGGATCGGCGTAGCGGTCGGAGAAGGACATCGACAGGCTGTCGTCGACAAGCACGACCAGGCTGCGTCGAAGCGTCTTGACGTACCGCAGCACGATGGCCGGCTGGAACAACACAATGAATACGAGCACGATCACGGCGATGCGCACGCCGGCCAGCGTCGCCTTCACGCGCGGGCGGGCGTCGCCCTCACGCCGGTAGCTGCGAACGACCAGGTACACCAACGCCGCAAAGACGAGCAGCAGCGCCAGCCTCGCGTAGCTGCCCCAGTCGCCGATGAACGATACCCACCAGTTGTCCGCGCCGGCCAACTCGCCCGCCTTCACGTTCAGAAGCCATTCAATCACACGGTTCATGTCGTACGCTACTGCCCTTCTATGTGTTCTCGTCGACGGTCTCGGAGTAGTGCCCGAATCGCTGGGCCAGCAGCGTCTCGGCCGCCAGCAGCACCAGCACGGCCGCGATCGCCCACAGCCAATATTCGTTCTCGTCGGACTTGCCGACAACTTCGGCGACCTGCTCGCCGGTATGAGACTCGTAGGTGAATTCCTCGCTGCCGAACGCAGCGGCGATGTCTTCCTCGCCGCCCGGCAGGAGATTGCCCTCGACGGGGTCGACGTTCCGGGCGAACAGCACGCGCCGCGCGCTGCCGTCCGGCACGTTCAGTTCCAGGCGATACAGGCCCGCCCGGTCGGGGCGGTCGAACTTCACCTGCCGCGGGCTGTCGGGCTCCTGACGGATCGGCAGGGACACGGAACTGACGGCCGGATAGGCGGGCGTCTGCAGGACGGCCGTCGCGTCGCGGAAGTCGTCCGACACGCTGAAGACGATCTGCTCGCCGACACGCCCGGAGAAGCCCTGGTTCCGCGCGCGGGCCAGCAGGCTCATCAGATCGTTCATGGCCGCCACGTAGGTGCCCACGGGGTCCGTGCCCCAGTCGTTCCAGGTCGTACCGGCCGTCGTGTAGAACGTCGTGACCGTCCCCTTGCCGAACTGCCTCGCGACGATAGCGGCTGACCCGTCCGGATCGGTGAACCGCGCCAGGACGCGAGGGGGCTTGACGTCGCCCGTGGGCGGGGCGGCGAGTTCGTCGGCGGCGCTGAAGTCGGTGAAGCGGATCAGCGACGCCAGCACGATGGCCTCGCCGCGGAACGTCTGCAGGACATCCTGCGTATCAAGGCTCTCGGGATCGAAGCGGTAGAACGGCGGGCGCCCGGAGGGGTCCAGCGGGCGCGGGCTGATCGGGAACGGCAGGAGTCCGGCGCCCTGTTTCCAGAACGGCCCGCTGTTGCCATAGAACGCCGGGCTGGTCCGCGGGCCCGTGAAGATCGCCACCCCCCCGCCGTCGCGGACGTACTGCTCCATCGACGCCAACTGCGGGCACGTCAGCTTGCCGCTGCGGTCCAGCAGCGACGGAAACTCCCGCACGTCCAGCAGGGCGACCAGGTCGTAGTCGTAGAAGTTCGCCTCCGCCAGCGACGTCGTTCCGATCACGTGCGGGCGGTTGCCGTACCCGCCCTTGCCGTCGTCGATCGCGTGGACGAAGAAGTACGACTCCCGGTCGACCGGGTCTTCTGCTTCCGACGTGCCGTCGACGACCAGCACGTCGATGCTTTCGCGGACCTCCAGCGCCAACTGGGCCGTGTTGTCGGTCGCCAACTCGTCCGCGGCCAGCCGCGCCACGACGCCCATCGCCCCGGGCGCCGGGGGGGAGAACTGGAACTCCACCTTGCCCACGCCGCCGGCGTCGATGGACTCGATGGTCTGCATCGGCAGGGGAACGTCCCGGTAGCTGCTCTCGGCGTCGGCCGACTCCGACGGCACGCGGGCGACGAGTTCGATCTCGACGTTCTCCGCACGCTCCGCGCCGTGGTTGACCACCGTCAGGGCAATGCGAACCGGGACCTTCGCGATCGCGAACTTGTCCAGCAGTTCCATCGAACGGACCGTGAGGTTCGTCTTGGCGGCCCGGCCGTAGTCCAGCACGGTCACCTTCACGCCCCGCGCCTCGAGGGCGGCGAACTGCTTGGCGACGGCCGACGCCTGCTCGTCGTGGGTCAGGTCGACCTTGCGGAAGTCGCTGAGCACGACCAGGTGCATCTCGCCCGTGACGTCGCCGAACATCTCGTCCGCCGCCTTCATGGCCTCGGCAAGGTCCGCCCGCTCGTCGGAAGGCTTGAGAGACTTGAGACTGGTCACGAGCGATTCCTTTTCGGTGACGAACTTCAGCCCGAAGAAGGCGTCCTCGCGATGCGGCTTGGAGGCCAGCAGAATGCCGACCCGTTCGGTCGACCCGAGCTTCTCGACCCGCTCGGCCAAATCCGTCGCCGCCGATGCGAACAGCGTGGACCCGCCGGCTTTTTGCCCGGTCGAGTAGCTGTCGTCGAGGATGAACACGGTGGTGCGCGACCCCGCCGCCCCGGGCAGCATGTCCATGGGCCCGCAGCCCATGAACCGCGCGAGCCCGACGGCCAGCAGGAAGATCACCAGGCAGCGAATCGCCAGGAGGATCAGCTCCTCAATGCGCAGCCGGCGGCGGTTGCGCCGTAGCGAGTCGAGCAGAAACTGCATGGCCGCCCACTCGCGCATCCGAAACCGCCTGCGGTTCAGCAGGTGAATAATGATCGGCAGCGAAACCGCCGCCAACCCCGACCAGAATATCGCTGGATGTATAAAAGGCATTTTCTTTCCAAATGACCACAGAGACACAGAGGTCTCAGAGGTCGAACAGCGGAACCTACATCACGATTCGACGCACGCCGTCCACCAGGCGGGCCTCGCCGAAGTTCAGAAGAAGCCCGACTTTCGCGCCGGCGGCCTTCATCGTGCTCATCAACTGGGACATATGCTGGTTCGTCAGGTCGCTGACCGCCTTCAGTTCGACCACGACCTGTCCTTCCACAACCACATCCGCCCGATGCTCGCCGACGCACAGTTCTTCGTAATGGACCGGGAAGCTCTTCTGGCTTTCGATCTCCAGCCCTTCCCGACACATCTCGTGCAGGAGTGCGTTCTCATACAC
>CAZEJA010000025.1:1095-15032 GCA_964512215.1 uncultured Planctomycetaceae bacterium | reverse complement strand
GTTGGGGTCGTTGTTCCAGCCGCGCTTCTGGCTGATGTGGAACTGGGGACGCAGTGCTTCGTCGTAGAGCGGCTGGAGGTGGCGAATTTCGTCGCTGGACTCGAACATCGCGCAGATCTCGGGGGCGGCCTTCGCGGTGACCTTCGCGGTCTTACCGACGTATTCCGACATGTCGAGATACGTCCACCAGTCGATGGCGTCCTTGCTCGGCGGGAAGTCGCAGTCGAGATTGTGGACAAGCTGGTCGCCGACGGTTATCGTCGTCCGCCCGCGCTGGCCTCTGTTCGAAACGGGGAAGATGATGTACTTGCCCGTGACCTTGATCTCCCACGTGCTGTCCGGGTGTGGGTTTCCGCCCCCCTTCCTGGACGGCGCAGGGCCCGGCTTCTTCTTTGCCTTCGTGTCGCTCTGCGAGATCTGATCGACGTTGATGTGCCCCCTGCCGCCGGTGGCGGCGTCCACGATCTGGAGGACGGCGGTCTTGCCCTTGTACTTCTTCACGTCCCAGTTCTCCCAGTTGAGGAACTCGCTGCCGCCCGGGCGGGTGTTGGGGCCCGTCGCGGAGAGGACGACCTTACCGTCGATCAGCAGGTTCATGCACGTCTTGCCCTTGTGCCCTCCTCCACCGATGAGAAACGTGATGTAGTCCCGCTCGATGGTGAGCGGCGGCGAGGTCAGCCTGCCCGTCGGCTTGTCGCCGCCCAGAAAGGAGTTGACCAGTCCCTTGCCCTCAAAGCCGGTGACGTTCTGCTGCCCGCCGAACTTGCCCTTCGCAGGAGCCTTGCCGAACGCCGTGCCCTCGACCTTCCAGTCGCCGTAGTCGGTCCCCTCGAAATCAGCGATCAGCATGTCGAGCGCCGCCCCCGCAGACGACGGCAGGGCAAGGGCAAACAGCACGAACGAAATACAGCTCGCGAAGACAGGCTTCCTCATGGGGTGCTCCTTCTCCCTGCTCGGGACGGTTACTGCGCAGGCTACTTCTTCTCGCCGAGTTCCATATGCGTAGATACTAACTGGTCGTCTCAAAAATCTCTCGAAGCACCTTCTCTGCTTTGGCAAGGTAAGGCTGAGTCGATGTCCACAGTTTCTGGAGCTTCGTTCGGACTTCCGTCTCGTCGGACAGATCCGAGATCCGTTGGCTGTCCCGGTAGAAGCGGCTGTACTGGGCCTCCTCATCAAAGGCCCACTTCGACAGCCCGAACCCCGCCTCGTTGAGCTTCTCCGCACAGTGGAGCCGGAGTTTCTTGTCATCCATTGCGGACAACTCGAAGATGATCCTGATTCGATCCTTCTTGAAGTGGAACCAGCAGGCCACCGACACGGGCCTTGCGAGGCGCTTCCAAGTCGTGCTGTTCTCGGGGACGACATCTGCCCACGTTCTTGGGATGAACCAGAGCGACCACGGTCTGCTGGCCAGGATTTGGCACTGGCCGTCTTCTGTGACGATGTTCTGCGCTATCTCACGGGCCAGTGTTCTGTCAGGGCGTTCCCCGTTCTCGCTGCTGAGGGCAGCCACGCGGGCCCGGAAGACTTCATCGAGGGCTCGCACCTTCGCCGCCAGCCACTCGTGCTGCGTCTTCCAAGAGCTGCGGCCCCTGATGTCGGCCTCCTGGTACACACCGATGTAGCTCGCTTGCTGGTCCGGCATTTCCTCCCATTTCAGCTCCTCCCCGAGTTCTTCCTCAATCTCTTGCTTCTGTTCAAGCAGGGCGCAGAGATTCTCTCTGGCGGATTCGCCGCGGCAGGTCAAGCCAACACCGATCCACTTGTTTCGGATGCTCACTTGCGTCCAAAGGCGGAAGCTCGACGAGCCGATGGCGAACGGCAGCCACGTACGACCGGAGATCTTCGAGGGCCTCAGCGGACAGTCGGTTGCCTCCAGGAGTTGCGAAAAAGCCTGCCAATATTCGGCCCGAAGCTCTTTCCGCTCCACGCCGGTCAGCCCTGCTTCTGGGGTCGGGGGTTCCACAAATGCGGGACCGCCGGGCGGGCGGGACCATATCCCCTTGGCCATCTCAAATAAGCGGACCCCACGGTCGTGGATGCTGGCCTCATCCCAGCGGTCGATGTCTGCCAGGAACCTGTTGAGGTTGATGGCGCTATGCCGCAGGATATCCTTCTTCTTCCTGTCGAAGGCCCCGTTGGAGACCGACGGGTTCAGAGATTCTGTCAACAGCGTCAGGTTTCCGATGGTGTGCAGCAGATGGTCTCGTCGTTGTCTGCGTTCCAAGTACTCCTCGGCGGTCTCCTCGCTCTCCTGTGGCAGCGACCAGTGCTCCGCCCAATGCTGCGGGAGGATGTGCTCTACGGTCAGGCCCTTCTTGAGGGAGTACTTCTCGCTCTTGCTGTCGTGGAGGGCAGAGTCCAGCGCCAAGAGCAGCATTCGCAGCCGCCCACGGGTTAAGGCCCGGTATACCGGAGTCTCCAGCCAGGAATAGAGGAACTCTTCGTCACTGGGCCAGCGGCTGCTGTCGGCCGTTTGCCCGAGCAAAAAGCCCCTTACGGCCTCCGGTGTGTATCCCCCATCACCTGAGAGATGGGCCACCAAGTCCAAGAAAAGCCGGTTGTACCCCCGCGTAGTGAGCCGGCAGATCATGCGCCGGACAAGAAAGGATTCGAGATTCTCCAAGATAGGAATGCGACGACTCTCGTCATCCGTGGAGTTATAGAGCCCCAGCAGGAATGGGAAGACCGTCATCGTCTGCATTGAGCCAAGACGATCGAAGAACACACCTTCGCGACTGTCGCTGTCCACACTCAGGAAGTGCTTGAAATGCTGGGCGTATGTGTGAAATGTTCGGAGGTGCCACTCAACATCCCGGTCGGGGTTGCGCCCAGCAAAGTCCTGGTACTCCTGGAACAACTCCGTCAGAGGAACATCATCCCGCTTCTGGAGCGACAGATAGTGTCCGAGGAAGACGTCGATTCTCGGGCGAGTCAACCGGCCCACTTGCATGTTCTCTCGCCAAAAGCCGTCCTCCACGTCGAATGGCTCCCAGTACTGCGCGTGCAACCGATCCACATCTTCCCCCGCTTCCTGTGCTTTGCGGAACAGGAAGTTCTTCACGAGGTCCGAGGGCAGCAGGGGCGTTCCCCGGGCATTGAGGGTTTCAAAGATCATCTGCGCATCGTCTTGGTCGTCCATGTCGATCACGACAATGCGGAGTTTCTCCCGGATCGTGTTGACTAGCGCTTCGCACCGTTCGTGCCCCTCCGGGCCATCCAACTCCAACCACTCCCCAATGACCGCATGGAAGTACTCGTACGCTTCGGCAAGCCGACTGCGCTTCCCCGCGCACGCCTCCTTGATCCGCTGCCGCAATGCTATCGGCGAAGTCGTGTCCATGATCGCTGCGTAGACGGCTCGATCTACGTTCGTCGGCCAGAGCTTGAACCGATCCTCGTCGTCGCTCACGTCCTGGTTGTACAGTAGCTTCTCAAGGCGACTGCACTGCAGCGCCAGTTCTTCGCGCCCGAACGACAAATCCCGAACGGCTTCCAGCATCAACTGCAGCGTCGTCAGCCGCTGCTGACCGTCAATAATCGACCGCGCATCAGGTTTGCCGGTAGGCACCTTCATCTGGTCGAGCACAACCGCACCAAGGAAATGAGGTTTGCAGTCTTCGTTCCCGGCGAGCAGTTCGTCCGCAACCTTGCGGACATCCTCCCACAGCGGTCGCCATTGCCTCTCCTGTTCCCAGATGTAGGGCCGCTGAAACAATGGCGCAAAGAACTGACGATCCAGGCCAAAGACTGTCTTGATATCGTAGGGGTCGGCCTTCATGGCTCTCTCTGTTCTCTTGTACCTATTGCCCAACCCGGCCTCATCCAGTGGGCCAGCTTTGGCGCGAGTCAGGCCAACGCATCTCCCGTGTATTCCGCGTTCTACCGGCGTCTATCCGGGACGGTTACTGCGCAGGCTACTTCTTCTCGCCCAGTTCGATGACCGCTTCGGCGAAGCCCTTGCCGATGCGATTGAAGGTCTTGACGCTTCCGAGGTAGTGGAACGGGTAGTCCGAGCCGACCTTCTGCCACTCGTCGAGGTGCTTCTTCCAGCCCTTCTTGTAGACCGCAGCCGCCTCGACGTCCCAGTACTGGTCGGTCTTGACGACGGCGACGTTGCCCTGGAACTCCGGGAACTCCGCCGGGGCGGCCTGGGCGTCCTTGAACGCCTTCTTCTTCGGATTCGGCTCCTCCTCCACGCCGCCGACGCCCAATTGCCCGATCACGAACGGCAGCTTCGGAGCCTTGAGGTCCTTGCGGACGTCGCGGATGAAGTTGGCCATGTTGTCCGCATACTCGGCCGTGTACTGGGCGTTGATCATGTCATTCCACCCCTGGAACCACACGAACCCCGCAATCTCATAGCCCTGCCCCTTGTACTCGGGGAAGTGCTCCTTGAGATTCTCCAGCGTGGACGAGACCTCTTCGAGCATCAGTCGATAGTACGCGCCGAACCGTCCCCTGATGTCCTTCAGCGTGGTCTCGGGCTTCTTCTTCTGCGCCTTGGCCAGCATCTCCCTGAGGGTGTCGTCGGCAGGGCGCCCCGAGCTGGGCGAGCGGAAGTCGCGGTACAGGCTCTTGCCCCCCCACGCCGTCTTGATGATCAGCACCTGCTCGTCGTAGTGATCGCCGACGGTATTGCCGAACTCCAACTCCGGGCCGATCCGCCCCGGGCTGCCGAACCCGACCGTCAGCTTGCCCTTGCGGTTCAGGAACTTGATCCACACGTCGTCGCGTTCGACCCACTTGCCGTCCTTGCGGAGATGCTTGAACAGGTCCTTCGTCTCGGGCTGCTCGATCTGGTGCTCCAGCAGCGAGACCTTCGCCTTGCCTTCCATGTTGGACTGGCCGGCGAGGATGAAGACCTTCACCGGGCGGTCCGCCGCGCCGGCGGATGCAACGACGAGCAGGATCACGAACAGACAGGCGAAAGTGCGTCGGAACATGGAACACTCTCCTTTCATGGGATCGCAGACCCTACGTATACCCGCCGTCCATCGGCGCCACAAGCCCTTGGGCAGGCGTCGTCGTTGCGGGGGCGGTCAGGCGGGATCGTTGTTTCCGGTCAGATCCCGCGCGCGTTGGCGGGCGAGGTCGCGCAGGTCAACGGTCCGGTCCGTCTCGTCGACGATCTCCTGGCCGAGCAGTGTTTCGAGGGCGTCTTCGAGCGTGACGATGCCCTCGACGCCGCCGAACTCATCGACAACCAGCAGGATGTGCTCGCGCTCGGCGAGCATGGCGTCCATCGCCGCCCCCACGGAGGCCTGTTCCGGGATGATGCCGATCGGGCGGGCGAGGTCCTTCAGCGGCACGTCGTCTCGCCCGGCGTGGTGGGACTCGTGGAGGCTTGACCGCGTCACATAGCCGGTCACGTCGTCCATCGACTCGCCGTACACGGGAATCCGGGCGAACTGCAGCGTCGCTTCCTCGGCGAGGGCCTCGGCGACGGTCCGATTCTCCGGCAAGGCCGTCACGACGGTGCGCGGCGTGAGCACGTCGGCCACCGAGGTCTCGTCCAGGGAGATCAGGTTGCGAACGGTGCGATACTCATCCTCATCCAGCGCGCCGGACTGCTTGCCGAGGTGAAGTGTCGCGGCCAGTTCGGCGCGGCTCATCGCGGGCTGATGCCCGCCGCGCCCGAACAGGCGGTTGACCCGTTCCAGTGCAATCAGGATCGGGTACGTCCCGATCATCATCCACCGGGTCGCGTGCGTCGTGAAGGCGGCCAGGCCCTTGGCGTGCACCGCGCCGAGCGTCTTGGGGATGATCTCGCTGAGCAGCAGGATCAGCACGGTCATCACCGCGCTGGCGACCCCGACGGCGGCGCTGCCGAACTCCGCGGCTGCCTGCGCGCCGACCCCCGCGGCGCCGACGGTGTGCGCGACCGTATTGAGCGTCAGGATGGCCGAGAGCGGGCGGTCGACGTGCGTCTTCATCGTGCGCAGGCGCTTCGCCCAGCCCAGCCCGCGCTGGGCCATCGTCTCGACGTGACTGCGCGGAACGCTCAGCAGCGTCGCCTCCAGCATCGAGCAGAGGAACGACACCCCCAACGCCAGCAACGCATAGCACAACAGCAGAACCATAACACTCCCTTCCGGCAGCGGAGCATAGCGTGGTTGCGGCCGGACGACAAGCCGGGCTACTTCGTCGAGCCGGCCGGAGTCTTCGTGTAGATCGACTTCATCGTCCAGGCCTTCACCTGCGAGACGTGGATGTCACCGCCCTCGCTGAACAGGCGGATGCCGACGTGCGACCGATCGTGCGGGGCCATGTAGACCGCGGCCTGGCGGTCGTTGAGAAAGACCTCGACCATGCCCTTGTCCAGGAAGATGCGAAGATCGAGGTCTTCCCCTTTGGCCAGTTCGAACGGCGGGGCGATCTTGCCCATGGTCATGGCCTTGCGATCCGGGCGGATCGTGATGGGGAAGCCCTTGCCGTCCTTGTCGCAGAAGACGGCCACGCCGTATGCCTTGGCGCTCGTGGGTTTGATGGTCACGCTCAGTTCAAGCGTGTCTCCGGCAATGTCCTTGAGCAGGTGGTCAGCGCCGCTCTTGACGGCGAGGGGGCCTGCGCTGCGGGGCTCGTACCGGAGCGATTCGAGTTCCCGCAGGGGCTTGATCCGCAGCACGCCGTCGGCGGGAAGGCTCAGCTCGCGCGGCAGCGACTGGATGCCGCTCTGGGCGCCGGGCAGCTTGCACCAGGCCCACATGACGCGCCGCCCGTCGCCCGTCAGCAGGGATTCCGGCGCGAAGAAGTCCCACTGGTTCCAGTTCATCATGGCGTGGAACGTGGGCAGATACTTCTCGTCTTTGAAGCCGCCCAGGTAATATCGGCACCCCAGGCGGTGACTGATGCACAGCAGCATCCACCGGTCGCCTATCGGGAACATGTTGGCGCAAGAGATGTCCTCCTCAGGGCTTACGCCGATCTTCGGCATGTCATCGTGCAGCACCCGCCCGAGATACGTCCACGTCTTGAGATCCGGGGACTTCAACAGCATCGGGCCCTTGCCGCCGGAGATCGCGTAGTAGGTCTCGCCGTTCAGCCAGCAGTTGGGGTCCCAGTGGCGCATCCTGGGTTCTTCACCCGATGCGGTCTTTGGCACGACCGCGACGGGCTGGGTCCACTTGTCCAGGTTGTCGTCCAGCGCGAAGGCGATGTAGTTCCGGCCTGACCCCTGACCGTGGTAGATGATCGCCGGCCGGCCGGCCTTGGTGAAGAAGCCCGTGCCGCTGAACATGCCGTGCCCCGTCCGCGGTCCGACCAGCACCGTCGGGTGCCACTTCCACCGGACCATGTCGGTGCTCGAGACGTGGGCGAAGGCGAACCCGTGGCGGTGCTTGTAGATGTAGTGCAGGTGGTAGCGGCCCTTGTAGAAGAACGCACAGTTGGGGTCGCCCGGCATGGCCACGCCCGGGCCCGAGTGGGCCAGGTGATACGTCAGCCAGGTGGCGGGAACGTCTTTCGGCATGGCCGGCGTCTCCTCCACGTAAGGCCCGGGGTCCCTCTGGGGGCCGCGTCGCTTTCCGGCGGCCTTGACGCCCGCCTCGGTCGCGGCGGCGACCAGCACCGCGTCGCGGGCGAGTACGAGCGTGCCGTCGGCGAGCTTCGCGCCGCCCCGCAGGCGGCTGTGGACGAAGCGCCCGGCGCGGTCGGTCACCTTGTCTCCCTCGAAGTCCCACCAGGCATACGGCTTGACGGCCGACGGCTGGTTCGACCGGAGCGCCCGGATCTGCTCGACCGTCAGGGCCTGACTGTAGATGCGAGCGTCCTCGATCCGCCCCGCGATGCTGCCGGTGCCTCCGATGTGCCTCAGGCCGAACACGACGATCGCGTCCTTGCTGGTGAGCAGGTCGACGTTCTCCGTCTTGTAGGAGGCGTATGGTCTGCCGTTGCGGTACATCTGGATCCGGTCGCTCTGGTAGACGATCGCCATCTGCACCACGGTCTTGTGGTCGGCCGCCTCGGGAGCGTTCTGCTCCGGGCGCTTCTGCGCACGGCGGAAGTTGTTGCTGCCGGCCATCCATTTGCCCGCGGCCCGTTCGGCGAAGACGATCCCGTCGAACTGGTTCCGGACCTGTAGGGTCAGCACGCTGCCCGCACGCACGCCCTTGTCCGTCAGCGTGACCCAGGAGACCAGCGTCTTGTCCGTCTTCGGCGCCTGGGCCTTGCTCATCGGCGCGAGGGTACCCAGGGCCGCCGCCCAGACGATCAGCACCGCACCGGCCCCAACACGACTAGGGGATTCCCGCCGACCCGTTCGTGTCATGTTTCGCTCCTCGTGACAAACTCTGAGTGCCGCGCGCTGCCGCCAGCCGTTACGCCATCGAACACAGCCGCCGCATTGTCGCTTCCTCTGCTCGCGGCGGCAAGGACGCAGGTGCTGCCGCGCGCCGTATTCCCCCGCTCCCCAGAGAAGCTGTTGGTTTGCATGCAATCTCCGTCCCATTCCTGCGTTTCGCCTCTATGACAATTGCTGGAATTCTAATTTATGTATGGGAATTCTCCGATATATTGGGTAGAGCACATCTGATGGGGAGTGACGTGATGGACGGCGATGGCGCCGACGTGAGACATGTCTTGGTCGTGGATGACGAGAAGGCCATCCGCAGGTTGTTCGCCCAGGTTCTCGAGAATCGAGGCCTGACCGTGACCGTGTGCGCCGACGGTGCGACGGCCGTTTCGTCCTACGCCGAGAACCACCACGCCATCGATCTCGTATTCCTGGACCTCTTGATGCCCGACATGAGCGGGCTGGACGTGATGCGGGCGTTCAAGGAGATCCACCCCTCCCCTCGCGTGATCCTGTGCAGCGGGTATCTGCCGGACCTGGAAGGCAAGACGGTCGCCCAGCACGGCTTCCTCGGCTTCCTGCCCAAACCGTTCGGCGTCGAAGCCGTCCTGGACCTTCTGGACCGGCACGTCGAGGTCTGATTACGACAGAGACACAGAGGGAAAAGAAGAAGCAACGACAGAAGCGACACGGAGAGACAGAGCAACAGAGGGGGAGAAGAAGAAGGGGAACCGAACGGGACCGAAGCCTGTCCACAGGAACAGGGGCGCACTACTGCTAAGCCGCAAGCGGCGCGCTACGAGTTGCTCCTGACCAACGGATCAACCAGTCAACGGATCACCCGCTTCCCCGCTCCGCCTGTTCTGCTTCTTCTCCCCTCTGCGTTCTCTGTGTCTCTGTGGCGATGCGTTTCTTCCGAACGACTCTGGGCGCTTGACGCCGAGGGCGGCGACGACGACAGTAAGGGCCACGTGTCCCGAAGACTGCTCATCCCGCTGCTCGCGCTGCTGTGCGTGACCGCGCCGCTGACCGAGGCGTCCGCCGACGAGCCGCGCAAGGAACTGATCCTCTGGGGCCTGCGGCGGTCTTCGGGGCTGGAGGCCGCCTTCCGTCTCTTCGAGGCCGAGCACCCCGGTTGGGCCATCGTCACCTCCGCCGGTGCGACGGCCGGGCGGATGGACCCGCAGAAACTCATGTGCGCCATCGCCGGAGGCGACCCGCCGGACACGCTCATTCAGGATCGTTTCTCCGTCGGCGAGTGGGCGGCACGCGATGCGTTCCTGGCGCTGGACACCTTCCTGCGCGAGAGCGTCCGCCAGGAGCAGTGGGCGACCGCGGCGCGGGACGCCTTCCGCGCCGGACGCCCCGCCGAAGCCGCCGCCCCGCTGGGCAAGTTGATCGCCGCCCTGGAATCGCTCGGGCCCAGTCGGCAGTTGGACGTCGCGCGACGGCTCGCCGGGGCCGCCTCTCAGCACCGCCCTGCCGACGAGATCGCTTCCGACGCCGACACGCTCGTTGCCCTGTGTCAGGGCATTCACAGCGAGACGTTCTACCGCGCGTGCTGGCAGGAGGCGTGCTTCGGCGAAGGCGACGCGCGGCGCGTCTATGCCGTCCCCAACAACACCGACGACCGGGCGCTGTACTACAACACCGACCTGCTCGAGCGCGCGGGCCTGGTGGACGAGCGGGGCAAGGCCCGCCCGCCGCGCGACTGGGACGAACTGAAGGACTACGCCCTCAAGCTCACCGAGCGCGATGAGCGCGGCAGCATGACGCGCCTGGGCTTCGCGCCGATCTACGGCAACAGTTGGCTGTACATGTACGGGTGGCTCAACGGCGGGAAGTTCATGAGCGACGACGGGCGGACCTGCACGCTCAACGACCCGCGCATCGTCGAAGCGCTGGAGTTCATGGTGGACGTCTACGATGCCCTCGGGGGCGTTCAGCAGGTCAGCGCCTTCCAGAGCACGTTCCAGGGCGGCGGGGAGTTCGACCCGTTCCTGACGGGCAAGGTCGCGATGAAGATCGACGGCGACCGGTTCCAGAACATCATCGCCAACAACGCCCCGAACCTCCGCTTCGGCGTCGCGCCCCCTCCGGCGCCGAAAGGCAGGGAGCCCATCACCTGGTCCGGCGGGTTCTCGTGGGTCATTCCCGCCGGGGCCGTGAATCCGGAGATCGCCTTCGAGCTGATCCGCTTCCTGAACACCGACCGCATCTGGATGATGCGGAACGTGGTGGAGAGCAAGTACTCCGCCAGCCGCGGGCGGGGCTACGTGCCGGAGATGGCCCCCCTGCCGCACATCAACGAGATGGTCTACGAGCGCTTCGTTCGGGGCAGCCCGAACCTGCCCGACCGGATCAAGGAGCACTTCCTGCTGTTCGCGGACCTGATGAAGGTCTCGCGGTACCGCCCCGTCACGCCCGCGGGGCAACTGCTGTGGGACGAGCACGTCCGGGCCCACGAGAAGGCCGTCGCCCACACGTACACGCCGCAGGAGGCCCTCGACCGCGGCACGCGGAGCGTCCAGCAGCAGCTCGACATCCTCTACGAAAAGACCGTCTACCCGAAGGTCAACTGGCTGTATCCGATCCTGACCGTCGTGGGCCTGCTGGCCGCCGGGGGGACGTTCGTGTTCTACCGCTTCGGGCGGCGCAAGCTGCTCCGCCGCGTCGCGCATCCGGAGTCGCTGGCGGGCTACACCTGCGCCTCGCCGTGGCTGATCGGCTTCTGCGTCCTGACGGCCGGGCCCATCGTGCTCTCCATCATCTACAGCTTCTGCCGCTACGACGTGCTGCACGAGGCCGAGTTCGTCGGGCTCGACAACTACCGGCAGCTCCTGTTCGACGACCCGCTGTTCTGGAAGTCGCTGGGCAACACCGCCTTCATGATGCTGGGCATCCCGCTGGGGATGGCCGTCGGGCTGGGCGTGGCGATGCTGCTCAACACCAAGGTCCGGGGCATGCAGATCTACCGGACGATCTTCTACCTGCCCGCGATCGTCCCCGCGGTCGCGAGTTCCATCCTGTGGATCTGGGTGCTGAACCCCCGCAGCGGACTGATCTACTCGTTCCTGAAGATGCTCGGCGTCACCGACCTGCCGGGCTGGCTGACCATCGCGGACTACACGACCACGGGGTGGCACCTCGGAGCGAAGTCGGCCATTATCGTCATGGGCCTCTGGGGCGCGGGCGCGGGGATGATCATCTGGCTGGCGGGGCTCAAGGGCATCCCGCAGCACCTGTACGAAGCCGCCGAGATCGACGGCGCTTCGCGATGGAAACGCTTCCGCCACGTGACGCTGCCGATGCTCTCGCCCTACATCTTCTTCAATCTGATCATGGGCATCATCGGCACGCTGCAGATCTTCGCCCAAGCGTACATCATGACGGGAGGCGGGCCCGACGACTCGACCATGTACTACGCTTACTACCTGTTCAACAACGCCTTCCGCTATTTCAAGATGGGCTACGCGTCGGCGTTGGCGTGGATCCTGTTCCTCATCATCCTGGCGTTGACGCTGATCCAGTTGAAGCTCGCCCCGCGGTGGGTGCACTACGAATCGGAATGACATGCAGCGCGTGACCATCTTCATCCTGCTGGCCGTCATGTTCGGACTGCTCTTCCTGGCAGCGCCGGCCTTCGGGGCGACGCTGGAATTGTCCTGGGTGCTGATCGGGATCTTCTGCATGCTGACGCTGGTGCTGGTGATCCTGAACCCGACGCGCCGCCTGGATTCCACGGTCATCCGCAACGTGTTGATGATCGAGCTGTTCGTGGTCTTCGCCGCCCCGGCCTCCCTGCTGATCCGGCAGATCACCGCGCCGGGCAGCACGTGGGCGAAGGTGCTGATGATCGTCTACTTGCACGTGATGGTCGCGCTGGCGATCGTGTTGGACCGGCTCGTGCCCTCCCGGACGATGACCCGCATCCAGCGAGGCATCGGCCTGGGCGTGGAGCTGCTGATCCTCGCGACGCTCGCCGTCGCCATCGCTTTCGGCGGGCTCGACCGCGGGCCGGGCTTCTGGATGTACGTCTTCGGCGCCGTCGCGGGGCTGGCCGCCCTGATCGCGTGGGGGGCGCCCGAGAGAATCCTGGGCAAGCTCGTCACGCACGGGGCGCTCGTGATCGGCTGTCTCGTCTTCAGCTTCCCGTTCGTCTGGCTGGTCGGGACGAGCTTCAAGTACGACGAGGAGATCTTCGTCTACCCGCCGAAGTGGCTGCCGTCGGCCCCCGCCGACGTCGCCCGCTCGCCGTACGCGACGGCGGAACTGTACCAGCCCGTCGCGCCCCCGCCTTCCCTGGAGGCCGGCCGCTGGGACGCCCTCTGGCCGCAGATCGAAGAGGCCCTGTGGGACAAGGGGCAGGCCCTGCTGGGCGACCGCCCCACCGGCGGGATCAACACGGATGAACTGCGACGCACGCTGACGCACGGACTCTGGGCAGACGCCTCCGGCGGCGTCGCGAAGGAGGCATGGTCCGGCGAGGATGCCGGAATCATCCAAGCCGTCGTCGCCCGCGTCGACGCCGAGCGCGTCGAGGACGTCTGGGGCAGCATCTTCCGCTCCGTCGCCATCCGGGACGTGACGATCACCGACACCGGACGCGTCGACCGCAAGCTTGCGGAGACCGGCAGCTTCCTCAGTGCCTGGACCGGCGACGGCATCCAGCCGATCACTCTCCGCGGCGCCAAAGGCGGCGACAATCTCCGCTTGGAGTACGATTTCGCCGACCGCTCAGCTGTCACCATCTCCGCCGATCTGCCCCTGCCCGTCGCGCCGGAAGACCTGCTCAGCGTCACCATCCCGATCCGCCAGGACCGGTCGTGGCACGAGTTGACGTTCACGCTGGAGTTCGCGGGGCGACGGTACGTGCCCGCCGACGCCCAGTACCTAGGACAATACCGCTGGCGGGAGCTGACGTTCAAGATCGCCTCGCGCGACGACCGCGACGAGCGCCGCATCGGCATCTGGCCGCTCGTGGAGGCCGACGCCGACGGCGCGTTCAACGAGCCGGGCAAGATGCGCCTGACACTCGGCGTCGTCCGGGCCAGCCGTCTCCAGGCGATCTGGCGGAAGTATACCAACAGCTACCGCGAAACGTACTTCGTCACCGAGCATATCTGGAATTACGCGGTCAACAGCGTCCTGCTGGTCGTGCTCTGCGTGGTCGGGCAGATATTCTCCTGCTCGCTCGTGGCGTACGCGTTCGCCAGACTGAACTGGCCCGGGCGGGAGGTGCTCTTCGGCGTGCTGCTGGCGACGATGATGCTTCCCGCCCAGGTCACGATGATTCCGGTGTTCCTGATCTTCAAGGGCGTCGGTTGGTACAACACGCTGCAGGCCCTCTGGGTGCCGGCCTTCTTCGGCGGGGCGTTCTTCATCTTCCTGCTCCGCCAGTTCATGAAGGGCATCCCCAACGAACTGGAGGACGCCGCGAAGATCGACGGGTGCGGGTTCTTCGGCGTCTACTGGCGCGTCATCCTGCCGCTGATGAAGCCCGCCCTGGCGGCCGTCGCGATCTTCACCTTCATGCAGACGTGGAACAACTTCATGGGCCCGCTGATCTACATCAACGATCAGCGCCTCTACCCGCTCGCGCTGGGCCTGTTCGAGTTCCGCACCGAGCATGGCGGCGACG
>CAZEJA010000025.1:0-1085 GCA_964512215.1 uncultured Planctomycetaceae bacterium | reverse complement strand
AGGGCCTCCTGATGGCCGCCTCCACGATGATGACCCTCCCCGTCATCGCCCTGTTCTTCCTCGCCCAGAAGTATTTCATCCAGGGCGTCACGCTGACGGGGCTGAAGGGGTAGGGATTGGCGATTGTCGATTGACGATTGTCGATTGGGGGGAAGTGCTCGATCCCGAGCTTTCAGCTTTGAGCTTTCAGCTTTGAGCTTTCAGCTTTCCCCCCCTACCCCCCCGCCAGCTTGACGTCGCGGAGCATCGACGGCTTGGGCAATGGAGCGGTTCGGGGGCGGGCCCGGTTGGGGCCGTGGGTTTCCCAGACGAGGAGGTAGCGGACGTTGGCTTGGGGCGACTGGCCGACGTCGTACGCGCGGCGTTTCTGCATGCCGGGAAACGTGGATTCGACCTTGCTGAGCACCGACGTCGAGATGCGGTCGGGGACCTTGGGGCGCTTCTTCGGGGCGGGGCGCTTCGGGCGGGCCTCCGGCGGGAGCGGGCGGAGCGTCTTCTCGTCGAGCACCCACTTCGAGTTGCCGTGCTTGTTGCGGGCCGACAGGGCCAGCGCTCCGTCGGCCCACGCCTGGACCGCGCCGACGCGGACCTCGAACGGAATCGCCCCACCGCCGCCGAAGTCCCACCGGTATCCCTTCCAGTCGCTGATCTGGTGGATGCGCCAAGCGCCGCCCTCCGGGCGGGCCGCGTAGATCTGCGTATTGCCGTCCTTGTCGTACTTGCAGTACGTCACAACGGGGCGCGCGGTCGAATCGAAGCCGAGCTTCACGTTGCCGTTGATGATCCCGCCCCGCGGGGGAATCGGATCGACGACGTCCCCCGTCGCCAGCGTGATGGGCAGCTTGAGCTTCTTCCCCGCCGACGTCTCCCACGTCCGCAGGTCGCGGCTGCGGGCGTAGGAAGGATGATGATTCGTCGCGGCGTCGCCCGTATCGCGCCAGACCCAGACCATGTGGAACCGTCCGTCGGGGCCCTTGACGGGGCGCGTGCAGTAGGCGTTCCGCTTGCCCTCCCCGCTGGTCAGGGGCGTGTTCAGCAGCGCCCGCCACGTGCGCTTCTCCGGGTCGTAGGCGTTGTACAGATCG